>JACQPF010000025.1 GCA_016207625.1 Elusimicrobiota bacterium
ACGTGCCGGGCTGGGACTGCCACGGCCTGCCCATCGAGATCCAGCTCATGAAGGAAAGAGGCTGGACGAAGAACAAAGTGGGCCGCGTGCCGTTCCGCCAGGAGGCCGCTCGCTTCGCGGAAAGATTCGTCGGCATCCAGAAACAGGAGTTCAAGCGGCTGGGCATCCTGGGCGATTGGGAACATCCATACAAGACCCTCACGCCGGACTATGAAGCGTCCATCGCCGAGACTTTCTTCGCCCTCTTCGAAAAAGGGTTCATCACCCGCGACAAAAAACCCGTCTACTGGTGCGCCGCCGACGAGACCGCCCTGGCCGAGGCGGAAGTGGAATACGAGGACCGGACGGACGCCTCCGTCTTCGTGAAGTTCCCCGTCCTCGAATGGCCCAACAACGAAGACGCGCAAAAACTGGCGAAAGCCGTCGGGAAGAAAGCGTCGGTCCTCGTGTGGACCACCACCCCCTGGACGCTTCCCGCCAACGTGGCCCTCGCTTTTCACCCGGAACAGACCTACCGCATTTGGGAAATGCCCGACAAGGAAAAAGTGTTGGTGGGTGAACCGGGCTGGAAAGTCCTGGAAGGATTGCAAAAAGAAGAACGGAAAGCTTCTCTCACCATCGAAGGCTTGTCTTTGGAAGGGCTCCTCTGCAAGAACCCCCTCAACAACAACGAGTCCCAGGGCGTGCTGGCCGAGTTCGTTTCGCGTGAAGAAGGGACGGGCGTCGTGCACATCGCCCCGGGCCATGGGGAAGAAGACTATGCCGTGGGCCGGGAATATGGGCTTGCCGTCCTCTCCCCCGTGGACGATTCGGGGCGTTTCACCCAGGACGTTTTGCCCATCAGCCTGGCGGGCAAGACCGTATGGGAAGCCAATCCCATCATTGTCGAGATGCTCTCCAAGACCCATCAGTTGGTGAAAGAGACGAAGATCTCTCATTCGTACCCGCACTGCTGGCGGTGCAAGAACCCCGTTCTGTTCCGCGCCACGGAGCAATGGTTTTTGCGCGTGAGCGATGACTTCCGCCAATCCCTCATCCGGTTGACGGACGATGTCCGCTGGACGCCGGAATACGGCAAAGAGCGTATCCTGGGAATGCTCAAAGTCCGCCCCGCTTGGTGCCTGTCCCGCCAGAGGTACTGGGGAACGCCGATCCCCATGTTCCTCTGCGATGGATGCCGCGAACCCGTTCGGGACCAAAACGTTTTCGCCCATATCGTCGATCTCTTCCGCAAGAACGGAAGCAACGTCTGGTTTGAAGAAGAGGCCGAGGGCCTTGTGCCGCCGGGCACGAAGTGCCCCAAATGCGGCAAGACCTCGTTTCGCAAAGAAAACGATATTTTGGACGTCTGGTTTGATTCCGGCGTTTCCTGGATGGCGGTGTTGAGGAAACGGCTGGGCGTCGAAAAGCGCGATTCCGTCATGTATTTGGAAGGGTCCGATCAGCACAGGGGCTGGTTTCAAACCTCCCTTTTACCGGCCGCGGCGCTGACGAAGGAGCCGCCGTACAAGGAAGTCCTTACCCATGGGTTTGTGGTGGACGGCGAGGGAAGGAAGATGTCCAAATCCCTTGGGAACGTGATCGCCCCGCAGGAAGTGTTGGAAAAATACGGGGCGGACATCCTCCGCCTGTGGGTGTCCATGAGCGACTACCGGGAAGACGTGCGCCTTTCCCAAAACATTCTGGACCGGGTCATCGACACCTACCGCAAGATCCGCAACACCCTGCGTTTCCTCCTCGGCAATTTGGCCGATTTCGACCCGGCCCAGCACGGCGTTCCTTTTGAGAAAATGCGCGAGATCGACCTCGGCGCCCTCGCCCATCTCGACCTCCTCATCCGAGAGGTGGAGAAACGTTACGACTCATACGAATTCCATTTGGTCTCCGACAAGATCTGTAACGATTTTTGCATCAATCTCCTTTCGGCCTATTATTTGGACGTTCAAAAAGACATTTTATATTGCGACAAAGCCGATTCACTTAGGCGGAGGAGCGCCCAAACGGCCTTCCTGATCATCACCACAGCCCTGGCGAAAATGCTGGCGCCCCTCCTCTCCTTCACGGCGGAGGAAACTTGGCAGGCCTTGCGCGAGCAGAATTTGCTGGATCCGAACTCGGGAGACAACCTGGAAAGCGTGTTTCTGAACCCGTTCCTGCATGCCTTTCCCTTCCCAGACCTCAACCGGCACGCGGAGCGCATGGCCGGCCTCACACGCTTGAAAGAAGCCATCAACCTGGAAGTGGAAAAGAAACGCCAGGCGGGAGAGATCAAGGGCGCCAACGACGCCTGCGTTTCCATGGCGGGAAACTCGTCACTTCTGGATCTCTCCGCAGATGACCTTCGTTCCTACATGGGCGTCGGCAAAGTTGATGTGGAGCGGTCCGGCGCAGAACCCCTTGCCGTTACGAGCGTGGGAAAGGCGCCGGGGGCCAAGTGCAACCGCTGTTGGATCTGGAGAGAAGACGTCAACCCGGAAGGGCTCTGCGTGCGCTGCGCCGACGCGGAGAAAGAGACGGTAGCAGCCTCCTCATGAAATCTTCCCATGTCGCCCTTGTCGCCCTGGGTGTTTTCGCGATGGACCAGGTGACGAAGATTCTCGTCCTCCGCCGGATGCCTCTCCACACCACCATCCCCATCGCGCCCTTTTTCTCCCTGACGCACGTGCAGAACACCGGAGCGGCCTTCGGCATTCTGCCCGAGGGGAACATCCTCTTCCTCCTGCTCACGATCGCGATCCTCGCCGTCCTCTTTTTCCTCCATAAGCGTTTGTTGGCGCAGGGGCTGTGGACCGCGCTGGGGTTATCTCTCCTCTGGGGGGGCGCCTTGGGAAATTTCGTGGACCGTCTCTTCCGCGGACGGGTTGTGGATTTCCTTGAGTTCTATTGGAAGCAGTGGCATTGGCCGACGTTCAACGTGGCCGATTCCGCGATCTGCGTGGGGATTTTTTTCATGTTTTTTGACGGCTTCTCTTCGTCCGCTCAGAACCGCTGATATGTGGCCGACCCTCTTTCATTTCGGCCCTTTGTCATTTCACACGTACGGCGCCCTTGTGGCCCTGGGCTTCTTTTTGGGCTATCTCCGCATGGCGTCCCTGACGAAGCAAAACGGCCTTCCCCGGGAGATCGCGGCGGACATCGCTTGGATTTGCCTCTTATCGGGCTTGGCCGGCGCTCGGCTTTTGTATGTCCTCTTCAACATCGGCTATTATCAGCTTTATCCGATCGACATCTTGAAGATCTGGCAGGGCGGGCTTGTGTGGTACGGCGGCCTCTTGGCCGCGGCGGCCACCGCGGCGTGGTGGCTGCGCAAGAAAAAAGTTCCCGTGGGCCTTGTGGCGGACAGCGCGGCTCCCGGTGTCGCCCTGGGGCATGCCATTGGCCGGCTGGGCTGTTTCATGGCCGGCTGTTGCTACGGGAAAGCCTGCGACCTCCCCTGGGCGGTCAAATTCCGGAGCCCCGAATCCCTCGCGCCGCAAAACGTGCCGCTGCATCCCTCTCAACTCTATGAGGCGGGATTGGATTTCCTCCTCTTTCTGCTCTTGAATTTACTCGCTCGCCCCTCCCGGATGGGAAAGGGCCGCCTGGCCGTGCTCTATGTGGGGGTTTACAGCGTGATCCGCTTTGTCGTTGAGTTCACACGGGCGGATGAGCGGGGTCCCGTCGTCGCGGGGCTGACCTCCACCCAATGGCTGGCCGCGCTCATTTTCATCGCCGCTCTGGCGGGGATGTTCGCCCTGCGGCGAAAAGAAAAAACGCTTTCTCATGCCGGTTGAAAAAACATTCCTTTACAAAGGCGCCCCGGAGCGCTTGGATCGTTATTTGGCGGACCGGCTTTCCCCCCTCTCCCGGACCTATATCCAATCGCTGATCAAACAGGGCCATGTGGATCTCAACGGGAGCCTGCCGGTCGCCCGCCAGATCCTGGCTCCCGGCGACAAAGTCCATATTCAACTGCCGGAGTTTTCAAACCTGCCCGCCTCCTCGGCGGAAACGGTGCCCGTGCTGTATGAGGACCAGGACCTCATTGTCGTCAATAAACCTGCCGACATGGTGGTTCACCCTGCGGGCCCTCACCAAGAGGACACCCTCATCCAAAGGTTGTGGCCCAAGTTGGCCCCCCAGTGGGCCTCCGCCGTGAAGGGGTCTTCTCCCAAAACGGCGCGCCCGGGCGTCGTGCACCGTTTGGACCGGGGGACGTCCGGAGTGATGGTGATCGCGAAAACGCCCGTCGCCGCGGAAAATTTGAGCCGCCAGTTTGCCGAACGCGTGGTTCAGAAAGTGTATTGGGCTTTGGTCCGGGGAATCCCATCAACCGAAACTGGCCGGATCCGTTCCACGGTGGGGCGGTCACGGAGACAGCCCCATCGCATGTCCGTGGAGGACCCCGGGCGCTGGTCGGAGACGGAGTTTCGCGTCCTCGGACGTTTTCCGAAATTTGAAGAGACGGGAGCGGCCCTGCTGGAAATTCATCCGCTCACCGGCCGGACGCATCAAATCCGCGTTCAACTGGCTTCGCTGGGGCACTCGCTCCTGGGAGACCGCGTTTATGGTCCCCCCCAAGACGCCGGCGCCAAAAGGCCTTTCCTTCACGCACTCAACCTTGAAATCCGCCACCCTTCCACGGGGAAGACCCTTTCTTGGACGGCTCCTTTGCCGGAAGATTACAAAAAGGCCCTAAAACGCCTGGGCTGGAAAAAGAAAAGTTGACGGTTTCCTCCTCGAAAATGTATACTGACTCAAATCCAGTCATTTTCCACAATCAAGACATGACCACAGGTATTATTTTAGTCGTTTCGGCGCCTTCCGGGGCCGGCAAGTCCACGCTCTGCCATGCGCTCTTGGAACGAAGGCCCAACCTGAGGGGTTCCATCTCCTGCACGACGAGACCGCCCCGATCCGGGGAAGTGAACGGGCGCGATTACGTTTTCCTTTCCGAAACGGATTTCTTGCGGAAGATCAACGAAGGGGCGCTGGTGGAATGGGCGCGGGTTCACGACCACCTGTATGGGACGCCCAAAGACCCTTTGACGGAAAACCTTCGGAAGGGGTTCGATGTGGTGTTGAACATCGACCCGCAAGGCGCTCTTTCCGTCCGGAAAATTTTTCCTGAAAGCGTCCTTGTCTTCATATATCCTCCCTCGTGGGGCATTTTGGAGAACCGCCTTCGCCATCGCGGGCAGGACGATGAGAAGACCATGGCCAAGAGGTTGACCAACGCCCGCAAGGAAATGACGTATTTGCGGCATTACGACTATGCCGTCGTCAACGACCGGCTGGATGAGGCCGTTGACGATTTGTTGGCGATCCTGCGGGCGGAGCATCGCCGAACCGGTCGGCTGTCGAACGAGCTGTCCGAACTCGAGAAAAAACAGAAGTGAATCGTAAGGAGGAGAAGGCGTGAGCGAAGCCAAAAAGAAAACCGAAGCACAACCTGCGAGCACCAAACCTTTGAAGGAGGCTCCTGTCAGCCAGCTGCTTCTGGATTGCACGAAAGACAAATATCGTTTGGTGACCCTGGCCACCCGATGGGCCCATGAAATCAAGCAGAGAGACC
>JACQPF010000309.1 GCA_016207625.1 Elusimicrobiota bacterium
CCTCCAGCGCCTGCCCGGCGACGAGATCCGTGAGCGGTTGAAGACCGCCGTAAGCGAAAAGCTCGCGACAGTCGTTTAAGGACGCCATGACAGACTCGTTTGTGACCTTGGCAAGAACAGAACAAATCCCGGAGGGGGCCATCCGGGTGTTCCGCGCCGGCGGCCGGCGCATCGCGGTGAGCCGTGTGGACGGGCGGTTCTACGCCATCGACGACATTTGCACGCACGACGGCGGGCCGCTGGGGGAAGGGACTTTGATGGGTGATGAAGTGGAATGCCCGCGCCACGGGGCCCGTTTCAACGTCAAAACGGGAGCGGTCGTGTCCATGCCCGCCGTGGTGTCCGTCAAAGCCTACGTCGTGCGCGTGCTGGGCGATGACGTGCAGGTCGAAATCAAATAAGGATACCGAAAATGCCGCAGAACGGTTTAAAAAAAGAACCCTTGGATGTGCAGAAAATCCGCAAAGACTTCCCGATCCTCAGCCGGAAAGTTCATGGCCAGCCGTTGGTTTACCTGGACAACGCCGCCACCACCCAGAAACCTCTGCCTCTCATCTGCGCTTTGACCACCTACTACCAGCTCAATAACGCCAACGTGCACCGGGGGGTCCATACGCTTTCGGAAGAGGCCACGGCGCAAATGGAGGAGGCCCGTGGCAAGGTGGCCAAGTTCATCGGAGCGGAGGACCCCGCCACCGTGATCTTTACCCGGAACACGACGGAGTCCATCAACCTGGTGGCGTTTTCCTGGGCGCGGAAGAACTTGAAGGAGGGGGACGAGATCCTCCTCACGGAGATGGAGCATCACTCCAACTTAGTCCCTTGGCAGTTGGCCGCCAAGGCCGTCGGTGCGAAACTTCGATTCATACCCGTGACGGGACATGAGGGCCTGTTGGACCTTTCTCAGGTTTCAAAGCTCCTCACGGACAAAACGAAGCTCGTCGCGATCACCCATATGTCCAACGCCCTGGGGACCATCAACCCCGTTAAAGAACTGGCGAAGGCCGCGCATGCCGCGGGAGCCTTGATCTTGGTGGACGGAGCTCAATCGGTGCCGCATCTGCCCGTGCGCGTGAAGGATTTGGATTGCGATTTCCTGGCTTTTTCCGCCCACAAGATGCTGGGCCCGACGGGCGTGGGCGTCCTCTGGGCCAGGCGGGAGATTCTGGAGGCCATGGACCCCTTCTTGGGCGGAGGCGATATGATCAGCCAGGTTTGGAAGGACCACGCCACCTGGAACGAGTTGCCCTACAAGTTTGAGGCGGGGACGCCGAACATCACCGGCGCCATCGCTTTCGGCGTGGCCATTGATTACCTGGAAGAGATCGGGATGGAAAAGATCCGGGCGCATGAAATGGAGCTGGCGGGTTACGCCCTCACGGCCTTGAAGGACAACTTCCCGCGCATGGTCCTCTACGGGCCAGCCGATGTGGCTTTGCGCGGCGGCGTGGTGAGCTTCAACCTTCCCGGAGTCCATCCCCACGACGTGGGCACCATCGTCGATCAGGACGGCGTGGCCATCCGAGTGGGGCATCATTGCTGCCAGGTCCTCATGAAGAAGTTCGATATTGCCGGCACGGCCCGGGCGAGCTTCTATATCTACAACGAGCCGAGGGAAGTCGACGCGTTGATCCGCTCCCTCCAGAAAGTTGAGCGGCTTTTCAAGGCCCCGGCTTCCCTCCCGGTCCCATGACGGACATTGACGATCTCTATCGCGACGTGATCCTGGACCATTTCCGGAATCCCCGCAACCACGGCCGGGTGACCGATCCCCAGATCTCCGTGGAGGGCGTCAACCCGTTTTGCGGAGATCAAATCCAATTGACGGCTAAGGTTCAGGAAGGCCGGATCCTGGACATCTGCGTCGAAGGGAAAGGCTGCTCGATCTCCCAATCGTCCGCTTCCATGATGACGGAGGCGCTGAAAGGCCGGACCCTGGCCCGCTCTCAGGAACTTGTGGGCCAGTTCAAGCGCATGATGCTGGGGAACGCGTCGGGGGAAGATCTTCCTGAAGAGTTGGAGGATCTGGCCGCGTTGGAAGGCGTGAAAAAATATCCGGTCCGCGTCAAATGCGCCCTCCTCGCCTGGAACACGGTCCTGGAAGGGATCAGCGAATTTGAGAAGAACGGAACATCCGTCGTCAAACAGCACACGGAGGAGTGAAAGCCATGCCTGTCACGGAAGAAGATGTCCGAAACGTCCTGAAGCAAATTTTTGATCCGGAGATCGCCCTCAGCATCATCGACCTCGGCCTGGTCTACGGCGTCGACATCACCCCGACGGAAAACGGCAAATCGAACGTCAACGTCCGCATGACCCTCACCACCCCGGCCTGCCCTTACGGGCCCGCCCTCATCAGCAACGTCTACGCCGACGTGAACAAAATGCCTGAAATCGACAAGGTGAACGTGGAGGTGGTTTGGGTTCCCATGTGGGATCCCCGCACGATGGCGTCGGACGAGGCGAAAATGAAGATGGGGATTTTTGAGATTGATTAGGGCGTCGCGGGCGCGGGCCGAGCCGCTATTTGCACTTGTTTTATAAAACAGTATAATTTCGAAGTATAAAAAGCGCGAATCATGCAGGGAC
>JACQPF010000029.1 GCA_016207625.1 Elusimicrobiota bacterium
GCAGCCGCATTCGGGATGCACCAGGAACTCGGCCCCGGGATGCTTTTGTTTTTCCCGGGCGATGTCCTCGTCGTGGATCTTGTAATGCACATGGCAGGAGCCCGGCCAGAGGTGGATCTTTCGCTTGGTTTTTTCGCGGACGTATTGGCCCAGATACATGTCCGGAACGAAGAGGATTTCCTTGTCCGCCGGTATGGACTGCACCACCGGCACGGCGTTGGAGGACGTGCAGCAATAGTCGGATTCCGCTTTCACGGCCGCCGAGGAGTTCACATACGTCACGACGACGGCGTTTGGATGGTCCTTCTTCCACGCCTGGAGCTGGTGAACGCCGATGGTTGAAGCCAATGAGCATCCGGCTTCCAGGTCGGGCAGGAGGACCGTTTTCTTCGGCGCCAGAATGGCCGCCGTCTCCGCCATGAAGTGGACTCCGCAGAAAACGATCACATCGGCTTTCGTCTGAGCGGCTTGCTGGGACAGCGCCAGGGAATCTCCCACGAAATCGGCGATGTCTTGAATTTCTCCCACTTGATAGTTATGGGCCAAAATGACGGCGTTCCGTTCCCCTTTCAACCGGCGGATCCCGTCCACAATTGAAGTCGGCGCTGCAGTGGCCATAACCATCCTCCTCAATACGGCAAAAACCTATCATTAAGTATAACGTTTTTTAAAACCGGGTGTTCCACGAGGGAGAAACTAAACGAACAATACGGAACCGCCGTCCGACTGGGTGAGGAACATGTTCAATCCGATGACGGCATCCACGCGGGATGCTGTTTTGGGGCTGTCCAGCTTTAAAATCCGGACCCATGCGGAACAGGCGTACACCTGCACTTTCCCCATGGCTCTGATTTCGGCCAGCATGTCCTCCGGACCGGCGGGGAGGAGGTTCAGCCCTTTTTCGATGGCTGTGTCGGGAGCGGCGGCCCATTGGTTCTCCACGAATGCCCTCAAGGCCGGGCCTCGTAAAAAAATGAGGACCGCGCTCCCTCGGGCACGGGCCGCGGCGGCGAATGTGACCGCTTCATAGAAACGGTCTCGAGTCTCGGAGTAAAGGACGATGGAGAATACGTTCATGGGGTTCAGGATCCCATCCTACAAACTGGGACGTTGCCTAGCGGCAACGAACAATGGGAGACCAGGGTAGGCCTCCCATCGTCGGACGATTCTGAAAGAACAGTTATTTCTTGGCGGCTTCCGGCTGTTTGGGGGCCGGCGCGGCCGGGGTTTGTGTTTGCGACTGAGTTTGCCGCAAACGTTCTTGCAGGGCTTGGAGGTTCATCCGCTGTTGGTCCTGCAATTTGGCGATCCGCCGGGAGGCGTTCCAATGGCGGATACTGATGCTCAAATATTGATACGCGCCGGTCGCGATCACGACCCCGGATAGGACGAGCGCAAAGACGTATTTTTTGCGGTCGGTGATCAGAAAACTGATGATGATCCCCAAGATTCCCAGGCTGAAAATCACGAGCCCCAGCAAGTTGTTGACGGCTATCGGCATAAAAAAGAATCCTCCTTCTTTGGTTCCGTTCAGTTGCAAATTTTTTCCAAGACGAACTTAATATAACAGATAAACGTCTCGACAACAAGGCTTTTCTCTGTTACACTTCCAAGTAACTTGAAAAAAATTTCATTGCGCACCAAGCTTAGCCTTTATTCCGGTTTACTGGTCCTCGGAGTCGTTTCCAGCGTGGGGGTCTCCCTCTACCTCGTCGAACGCTTCTACCTCATCCAGCGCCTGCAGCAAAGCCAGGCCGAAATCGTCCAATTCCTCGCTCAGATCGGCCGGGAAACCATCGTCAACAAAAGCGACCTCCTCCTCTCCAGCTACCTCGCCCTCATCCACAGGTCCCGCGCGCTGACCTATGCCATGGTCCTCAACGACAAAGGGCAGGTCCTGGCGCACAGCAACGTTATCCTCGTCGGCCAAAAGCTCACAGACCCCTTGACGCAGAAGGCGTTGGAGACCCGGTCTTTCCTCCGGCAGGAGGTGGGGGCCTCAGGGGACCAATTGGTGGATCTCTCGCTCCCTATTTATATGGAAGGCCGGCGCGTGGGCACGGCCCGGGTGGGGTACTCGCAAAACCTCACCAAACAGTTGGTGGACCAGACCCTAGAGGCCGCTCGGCACCGCATCATCGCGGCCACGGCCATCTCCCTTTTGCTCGGGCTTTTGGGCGCGGTCCTCCTTTCTTATTACATTGCGCGGCCCATCCAGCACCTGAGGGACGGCGCCCGCCAAATCGGAGAGGGTGCGCTGGACCACCGGATCGAAATCACCTCTCGCGACGAGCTGGGAGAGCTGGCCGAGGAGTTCAACATCATGGCGGCCAAGCTGCAGGAACTGGACCGCATGAAGCAGGACTTCGTGTCCAACGTCACCCACGAACTGCGGTCCCCCCTCACGTCCCTGCGGGGGTATGTGGAGTTCCTCATCCGGGGCGACGCGGGGCCCCTGAACGACGACCAGAAAGAGCAGTTGATCGTCGTGAAAAACAACGCCATCCGCCTGGGCCGGTTCATCGACAACTTGCTGGATGTGTCAAAAATCGAAGCCCGGGAAGTGGAGATCCACCCCGAAGCCCTCTCTCTGCGGGACATGGCCGCCGAGATGAAAGTGCTTTTCCGCCCCCAGGCCCAGGAGAAGAAAATACTGTTCAAAGAGGAAGTCCCCGACAAAATCCCCAACGTATGGGCCGACGCGGACAAGCTCACCGAGATCCTCACCAATTTGCTCAGCAACGCCTTCAAGTTCACGCCGGAGCACGGCTGCGTCACGCTCTCCGCCCGGGAAGAAGGCGACGACATCCACGTGTCCGTGAAGGACACCGGCGTCGGCATCCCCCCCGCCTCCCTGAACAGCGTGTTCAACAAGTTTGAGCAGATCCAGCCCACGGAAGGCCTGGTGCGCAAAGTCAAAGGCACGGGGCTGGGGTTGACCATCGTGAAGGGGTTCGTGGA
>JACQPF010000307.1 GCA_016207625.1 Elusimicrobiota bacterium
CCAATACTATGTCCGGCCGGAGGAGCAACTCGGCCAGCTCGAGGCGCTGGGTTTCCGGGACATCGAGATCTACTTGATGGACGGGCGGAAACTGGAAGACAGGAAGGAGCTGTCCCGGGTGGACGCGATGTGGTTTTATTACCTCTGCCGAATTTAAAGATTTAAGCGCATTCCTGAGCCGGGTCCGGCAGGCGAATGCTTACGCACACAACAGGAGGCGACCAATGGAGCCGACCCGACGATTCAAAGACGAATGGCTTGTGAAGGCGATCCTACGGACTTTTCCCACCCTTTCAGAATTCGTGCATCAAGCCCTCCTCGATGAGAAACCCTTTCTCTCCCTGGCTGTGAGGGAAGCGAACCTCCTTCGCTTCGAAGATCTGGCTCTGGCCGTCAAGGAGACCTACCGCGTCGATTCGATCCTTCCGGAGGCGGAGGACATCCAAAAGCCGGCCCTGTCCCTCGTTTCGGAAAAGGTCTGCCGCCGCCATCAGATCATTCCTTTGTCGGTGACGCATGAGCTCCTCTACGTGGCGATGGCCTGCCCCGTTGATTTGGAGGTGCAAAGCGTCCTTCAGGCGCTCACCGGCCGGAGGATCGTCCCGCTCTATTGCCCGCCGGAACGGATCGAGACGATCCTCTCCTCTTTCCACAATCCGAACCTCGTGGCCTGCGACTTGCTGGACCGGATGGAGAAAGACCCGGAGTGGGTCAGCGGGCGCGCGAGCGCTTCCGAACAGGACGGCGGGTTTCATTCGGATTTGGCTCCCGTGATCCGTTTGATGAACGCCATATTGGCGCGGGCGGTGCGCTCGCGGGCCTCCGACATCCACATCGAGCATGAGGAGAGGGCCAGCCTCGTCCGGTTCCGGATCGACGGTTTGTTGAAAAACGTCATGGCGCTGCCCAAATACCTGGCGGCGGGACCGATGGTGTCCCGGATCAAAATCATGGCGAACCTGGATGTGGCGGAACATTTCCGGCCCCAGGACGGGCGCGTCAAGGTGCTGGTGGACGGGGCGGAGATCGGGCTGCGCGTTTCCACGCTTCCGACGCATGTGGGGGAAAAGGTGGTCATCCGCATCTTGGACGAGCGGACCGGCCGCATCCCGCTGGAGCGCATGGGTTTCCCGCCCAGCATTGCCAGCCAGATCCGCACGCTCATCGCGCGCGAGCAGGGCATGTTCCTGGTGACGGGGCCCACCGGTTCGGGGAAGACAACGACCCTCTACGCCCTCTTGAACGCTCTGAAGTCCGAACGTACGAACATCGTCACGGTTGAGGACCCGGTCGAGTTCAAACTCCCCGGCATCAATCAGGTCCACGTCAACGAGAAACAGGGTTTGACGTTCTCGTCCGTCCTGCGGTCGGTCCTCCGCCAAGACCCGGACATCATCATGATCGGGGAAATCCGCGACCGGGACACCGCCGAAATCGCCGTCCAGGCGGCCCTGACGGGGCACCTGGTCTTCTCCACGGTGCACGCCAACAGCACGCTGGCCACGGTGACGCGATTGATGGACATGGGCGTGGAGGAGTATAAGATCGGCACGGCGCTGATCGCCGTCACCGCCCAGAGGCTGGTCCGCCGGCTTTGCGAGGAATGCAGGGAATTGATTCCGATGCATCGAATGGATCCGGACGTGCGGTCGGCGTTACGCGCGCAAAGCGTCGAGACGCGATATTACGCGCCGCGGGGATGCCCGAAATGCGAACTAACGGGTTACCGCGGGCGTGTTTCGTTGATTGAGCTCTTGGAAATCGACCAAGTCCTCCGGGACCGCATCGGCGCCGGAGCCGGGGCCGAGGAGTTGCGCCAACATGCCCTGCGGACCCACGCCTTGCGTCCCTTGCTTCAAGACGTTTTGTGGCATTTGTCGCAAGGCGACACGTCCTTGGAGGAGGTTCTCCCTTATCTGGATTTGGCGGAGTTCTTTAACGCGACACGACAAACTGCGGAACCCCGCCCGCCGGAGCCCCTTCCCGAGCCCGGCGTGCTTGAGATCGAACAGGATCTCCCATCGATCGTGTCGTCCCAGGGCATTATGAAGAAAGCCGCCCCTTTTTCCTTAAGTCTTTGAAATCACCAAGGAATCGGTTTCCGGTCCCTGAAGAAACTGCCTTGCGGGCCGCCTTTTGGGAGGGTGGCCAGCCAGACAGCGGTGTCGGCTCCTTGTTCGGGCGATCGGGGGGCGGAGGGGCCGCCCATATCCGTGCGGACCCAGCCCGGACACATGGCGTTCACGAGAACATCCGTTCCCTGCAGTTCCAAAGACAGGAGTTTCGTTAAGGCGTTTAGAGCGGTTTTCGACAGGCTGTAGGCGGGGGATCCGGCTTCCATTTCAGAGAATTGTCCGGAACCTGAAGAGATGTTGACGACCCGGCCGTACCCTTTTTCTCTCATCAGCGGCACGAACATTTGGCAAAGGATCAGAGGACCGATCAGGTTCGTCTCAACGGTTTGACGAACGGTTTCCGGCCGCGTATCGAAAAGGCTGGAATCAAATCCGGGACTGTCCAAAAGGATGCCGGCGTTGTTGACTAAAACGTCCAGCCGGCCATATTTTTCGATTAGGGAATCCCGGGTCTTTTGAATGCTTTCGAAGTTCTTGACATCGAGGACCCGGAGGTCGACTTCCAATCCCTCCTGCCGCAATTTGTCGCAGGCTTCCCGGCCTTTGGGCTCGTTCCGGCTTGCCAGGACCACCCGCAGGCCTTTCCGTGCCAACTGGCGGCAAATCTCAAAACCGATCCCTCGATTGGCGCCTGTCACCAAAGCGTTTTTCGGGTCTGTAGAAGGCATGGCGATCCTCCCGGATGGCGATCAATAAACATTACATCTGCGGGAAGGGCTTTGTCTATGGGGGGAGGTTTTTGCTTTAATATTGTTCATATGAGAAAACACAACACCCTATGAGCGATTCAACCCTGAAAGAGATAAGTAAAGACAGGATTTTGGTTCTCGATGGAGCCATGGGAACGGAAATCCAAAAGCACCACCTCACGGCGGCCGATTTCGGCGGGGCCGAGTACGAGGGGTGCAACGAGCATTTGCTTTTGACGAAACCCGAAGTCATCGCGTCCATCCACGAAAACTATCTCAAAGCCGGCGCCGACATCATTGAAACCGACACGTTCGGGTCCACCCGCATCGTGCTGGCCGAATACGGCCTGGAGGACAAGGCCTTTGAGATCAGCCGCGCGGGGGCGAAACTCGCCAAGGATTTGGCGAAAAAATACTCGACGCCGGCGAGGCCGCGTTTCGTCGCCGGCTCCATGGGGCCGACCACCAAAAGTTATTTCATCACGCGCAACGTCTCTTTTGAGCAGCTTGTGGAGTCGTTTGAAGAGCAGGCTCGGGGACTTCTCGAAGGCGGGGCGGACCTCCTGCTGGTGGAGACCTGCCAGGACACCATCAACATCAAGGCCTCTCTCAGCGGCATCGAGGAGGCTTTCGCCTCCATGGGGAGGAGGGCGCCCGTCTCCGTCTCCGTTACGATTGAGCCCATGGGCTCCATGCTGGCCGGGCAGAACATCGAATCCCTTTGCTATTCCCTTCAGCAAAGGGACCTCTTCAGCGTGGGGCTCAACTGCGCCACGGGGCCGGACTTCATGACGGACCACGTGCGCACGCTGGCCGACATCTGCCGGTTCGCCGTCTCTTGCGTGCCCAACGCGGGCCTGCCCGATGAAGAGGGCCGCTACAACGAAACTCCCGAGATGATCGCGAAGAAATTGGAACGTTTCGTCGACCACGGCTGGATCAACGTCCTGGGCGGCTGCTGCGGCACGACGCCGGAACACATCCGCCTGATGGCGCAGATGGCCGCGGAGAAAAAGCCGCGCGCGGGCCGCGCGCCCTACCGCTGCGTTTTCTCGGGGATTGAGCCTTTGACCCCGAGCGAGGACACCCGGCCTCTTGTCGTCGGAGAACGCACCAACGTGATCGGCAGCCGCAAGTTCAAGGACATGATCGTCCGGGGCGAGGTCGAGGAAGCGTCCGAAATCGCCCGGCGGCAGGTGCGCGGCGGGGCGCACATCATCGACGTGTGCCTGGCCAACCCGGACCGGAACGAGTTGGCCGACATGGAGGCCTTCCTTGATTTCGTCACGCGGAAAGTGAAAGTGCCCCTGATGATCGATTCCACCGATTCCGCTGTGATGGAGGCGGCGCTTAAGAAATGCATGGGCCGGGCCGTGATCAACTCGATCAACCTGGAAGACGGCGAAGAGCGCTTTACAAAGGTCGTCCCGCTTCTGAAGGACTACGGGGCCGCCGTCGTCGTGGGATGCATCGACGAAAACAAGGAACAGGGGATGGCCGTCACACGCGAACGGAAATTGGCCGTGGCGGAGCGGAGCCTTCGTCTCCTGACGGAGAAGTACGGTCTTTGGCCGGAGGACATCATTTTCGATCCGCTGACTTTCCCCGCGGCCACGGGGGACAAGAACTACATCGGTTCCGCCCGGGAGACCATTGAAGGCGTGCGGCTCATCAAACAGGCAATGCCCCGCGTCAAGACGATCCTCGGCGTGAGCAACGTGTCCTTCGGGCTGCCCGAGGCCGGCCGGGAAGTCCTCAACTCCGTGTTCCTACATCACTGCGTGGAAGCGGGCCTGGACATGGCCATCGTGAACGCCGAGAAACTGGCCCGGTATCCCTCCATCCCGGACGAGGAAAAAAAGCTGGCCGACGACCTCCTTTTCGCGACGCAAGAAACGTCCCAGGCCGCCGTGGCGGCCTTCGCGGCGCATTTCCGCAACCGGTCCGTTGTCGTGAAGGCGGACGTCCGCGCGTCCCTTCCCATCGACGACCGCATCGCCCGGAACGTGCTGGAGGGCTCCAAAGACGGCCTGGCCGACGACTTGAACGCGCTCTTAAAAGAGGGGCGGACCCCCCTGGACATCGTC
>JACQPF010000308.1 GCA_016207625.1 Elusimicrobiota bacterium
CATAACACGCCCGGGCGTCTTCCGTTCGGCCCGCTCTCTCTGCGAGGACGCCGCGATGCACCCACGTTTCAGCCGCCTCTTTTGCCAGCCCCCGGACGACATCGGGAAGGCTTTTATAATATTCCGCTTTCTTCAGGATCCGCTCATACGCACGCGCCGCCCTGGCGTAATGCGCCTCGGCCCCGGACACGTCTCCCAATTGGTAGCGCACGTATCCCAGATTCAACGGGACGGAGGGCGAATCCCGGTCAAATCGTTCCGCGGACCGCAGATGGTATTCCGCCTTGGGCCAGTCCTTTTCCCGCATGAGGTCCGCCACGCGCCGCATGGCCGCGCGGCTGTATTCGGAAATGAGGTCCGAAGAGAAAAAGTCGGGAGCCTCCGTTTGGCGATAAAGCCCCCGGTAGACATAGAAATGGAGGAGCGGCTCGCTCAAAGCCGTCAGACGGGAGGAGGCTTCCGCTGACGATGGGGTGGAAAGATAGATGGAAAGGCCCCAGGAGACGGCCTCCGGCCCCCCGGACGGGAGGTTGACGTCCCCGCTCGCCCAAAAAGACCTGGGGCTGATCCTTCCACGGAATTCGTTCCAATCCGGCGCGTCCCGCAAAGGCGAGGGGCTCATGGGGACCTCTTGCCGGCGCATCATGTCTTGGTACCACGGGCTGGCCGCAAGACCCTGCGCGATGACCGCCACGTCCGGACGCTCCTTTGAAACCAGGGTCCGCTCCCAGGCCGCGAAGAGCGGGACGTCCTCGCGCAAGACCCCGACGGAACCCGGCCGGCCCGTGCGGAAGAGGTTCGTGATGTAGTCCCGGCCGTAAAGGTTCCATCGCTTGACGCCCCGCCCTTTGTGGGCCCGGACGTTCATGCCGATCAGGAGCAAAATCCCCGCCATCGCCAGAGCTCTCCATCGGGTGTTCCCTTGAGACAAAAGCGGCGCCCAACCGCAGGTCATGAGGAGAAGGGCCACCAATTGAGGAACCAAATAATGGGCTTCCACAATGGCCACGGCATGGGGGTTGGGGGGCATGTTGGCCAAGAAAATGAAGAGGGGGCCGAAAACGACAAAGGCCGCCGCGAGAAAAGTCAAATATCGGGCTTCTCTTTTTGCCAACGATCGCAGGCCGAACAGCGCCGCCGGCACGCCCAAAAAGGTGAATGCGCCCGCGGTGTTTTTGAAAAAAAGGCTCATCTCCGACAAGAAATTCGCCCCGGGCGAGTAGTTCTTTGAGAGCAAATCCAAGGTTCCCCCATGAGTCCGCCGCAGAAGAGATCCCAGAAGGTTCCCGAGGTTTTCCGGGTTGTTCCAATCCACCCAGGGATCCTGCGCCGAACGGAGGGCCAGGAACAGGAACACGCTCAACCCAAAAGAAAAGAAAAGCGCTCCCGCCCTGAATGAGACGTCCCTTCTCCGCTTCCACATGAGGTAGAGGAGAGCCGGAGCCAGGAGCACGAAATCCGTCCGAAGGCCCATCCCCAAGCCCATGAAAAAGGAAAGGAGCAAAAAAGAAGTCCCGGCGCGTTTCCCTTCCTCCAGAAATATCCGCCGAGCCAGCATCAGGACGAGCAACAAGCCGAGCAAGGCGAACGTGTACATCTCGGAAACGGAAGACAACTCCCAAAAAACAGGGGAGCTGGCCCACAGCCCCGCGCCGCAGATCGCCGCCAAGGGAGCGGCCATTTGCGCCAGCAACAAATAGAGCGAGACCCCCGCCAGCGCGGAGACCAGCGCGGAGAGCATGTTCATCCGGTAAGACGGATTCCCGAGGGGCAACTGCTCAACGATCCGCCCGCAGAGGACGTACAGCGGATACCCCGGCGGATGCGCCACGCCGAGCGTGTGGGCGTTCACCACCATTTCCCCCGTGTCCCGGTAGGGGACAAGCGTTCCGCCCGCCGAAACGAGGTGGAAACCCCAGAGCGCCAGGAAGAGCAAATAAGGGCTCAATCGCCTCATGGCCGTTCGCGACCGTTCGCGACGTTCAATCTGTTTTGAGCGATGGGGAGATGCCGGAGCGCTTCCGCATGGCCTGGGGCCAATCGCAGGACCTCTTTCAGCAAAGGCACGACGCGCTCCCATTCGCCCCGCCGCCAATAGGCGACGGCGAGATTGTAAAGCGCGTTAACGTTTTCCCCGTCGATCTTCAACGCCCGCTCATACCAGGAAACGGATTCGCCCGGTTCTCCGCGCCTTTCCCACAAAACGCCCATATTCACCAGGACGCCTGCGTCTCTGGGATCCAAGGATAAGCACCTGAGATAGAGTTTCTCCGCGCGGGCCCAATCTTCCCGCTGCAGGCTTTGAAAAGCGAACTCCTGGTAAAGAAGCGAGAGGTTCGCTCGCAACCATGGCACCGTGCTCCCCATCCTTTGCGCCCTCGACAAATACGCCATGGCGGCGTCACGCTCTCCCGCCCGCCAAAGGGCTTTCGCCCGCATGTACGGGAAATATGGCGCCAGAGCGATGGTTCGATAATCCCGGCCGGCCGGCGGATAAACGGATCGAAAAACATACATCTCCCACAAATCAGACGCCCCGACGCCGGCTTCCCCCGCTTGATAAAGGAATCCGTCCAATTTCAGCGGCACGTTCGGGTGGATTTTCTCATTCATGGTGGAATAGAACACCGGACCTCGGCCCAGCCATGACGTTTCCACGCTCCACCGTCTCATGTCCTTTTCCGGTTTCGGCATCCGGCGGAAGTCCGGACCGTAGGCGCTCGCGAAGATCAGCCCCCCGCGGTCAAAAAGGAACAGGTCCTCGCGTTGTTTCCGGGCGAACCTCTGAAAGGCCATGGAAAAGAACGTGTCGTCCCCCCCATCCATGAAAAAAGCCGTTTGCGGCGGAAGAGAGCGGAAGATGTCGGTGCTGTAATCCAAGGTCATGAAGTCGTGCCGATGGCTCATGGCTTTTCCGGAACGCGCGAACAGGAAGAGCGGCAACAACAACAGGAGGAACCCCATGCGTCCGAAGCGTTTTTGCAGAGCGTCCCAGGACCAGCCCGCGAAGAAGACCGCAAAGGTCACGGGGAGGATGTAGAAACGCTCCAAGACTCCGTCGGATTGCCCATCGAAGGGGAGGTTCCCGAGCCAAGCAAAAAAAGGTCCCGTGAAGAACCCGCTGGCGAGAAGGGCCAGGCAGGCCGTCCGGTTTCGGCGCCAGCAGAGGACCGCCCCGGCGAGGACCAAGACCACGCCCGCCGGCGAGACCTCCTGGAGGAACCTTGAAAAGAAACGCTTCTCTTGCCCCATGCAAACGGAAACGCTGCGGACGGGTTTTTCTCCCAAGGCCAGAGAGAAGCTCCCATAATCCTTTCGAAGGAGGGTCCGGAGAAGGCCGGAGGTGGTTTCCGGATTCCCCCAGTCCAACGGCGGGTTTTGTTTCGAGCGCAGGGGAAGGAACGCATAGAGAGAAAAACCCAAAAGGAAGGAGATCAAAAGAAGCCCGATCGTTTTCTTCTGGAAGAAGGATCGGGCGGTCCCGATCCCCATCAGGAGGCCGCCCGGAACGACCATGAGGATGGTGTGATGGTTGGCCAGCGCCAAACCCAACGTCAACGACGAAAGCCCCAGCCCTTTCGCGCCGCCGATCAGAAGGCTTCCGAAAAGGCACAAGGCGAGAAACGTGTTCAGCGCGAACACCTCCGTGATGAGCCCGTTGTGAAAAAACGCCGGCGTTCCGGCCAGGAGAAACGCCGCGAAGAGAGCGCCGCCCCGGCCGACCCCCATTCTCCTCGAAACCAAAAACATCATGAGGGCGCTCATCACGCTGAAAAAAGCCGACAGCAGGTTCAACCGATACCCGCCGTCGGCCCATGGGACCAAGCCGTGGAAGAGCTTCCCCGTCAATGAAAAGAGAGGGTAACTCGGCGCATGAGGCAACGAGAGAGTCACGGCGGCCGTGATGAATTCACCCGAATCCCCCACCGTGACGGACGGCGCGAGATGGAAGAGATAAAACCCCCAGACCGCCAGAGCGGACAACGACACCGCGACCCTTTCCTTGATCATTCGTATTTCCTTTGCCGAAACCATTCCAGGAACAGGAGCCCCGTCAGCAAGATCAAAACCCAAGCGGAGTTCCACGGAGATTCCCTTTTCTCATATGTCCACGTCACCGGTTCAAGCCTGTGATCCAGCCACGAGGAAGAGAAATCCCGGCACGGGATGAAATCCCCGCCGCTGACTTGAGCCATATTTCGCAACAACGGGAAATTCGTGCTGGTGTCCCGGTTCTCATCCCAGAGGGCGCCCAGTTCGACGACCCCTTTGTCCTCGCCCAATTTTTTCTGATGATGGTACGCCTGCACCGTCACCCGGTAAGCTCCCGGCTCAAGCGCCGTCAGCACGTCTCCGTATTCTCCCCGGTTCACCGGCTTCAAGGTCTTCCTCCAGGCGAGACCTTTTGGGCCATTCACTTGGGCCTGGACTTCGGCCGCGTCGAGCGGTTTATGGTTCTCGTCGTTCACGAAAGCACGGATGGAAAGCTCCTCCCCCTCTTCCGTCGATTCCGCGGCCAATTCCATCCGCACGAGGCGGAAATCCTCGGAGGAACTGAGCCAGCGCACCGCGTTGCTCCAAAAGCGCTGATACATCCAGGCGCCCTGGCCTAGGCCCGCTTCTCCCAAGGCCCATCGCCATGAGGAGAGCGAGAGGAACATCATCACCCGCCCGCGGCCCCTCTGCCAAGCGGCCATCACGGGTTGTTGCCCCGCCATGGCCAGCGTCAACGCGCCTTTCTTGGCGCGAGGGAGGAACTGCCCGTCGTCCACCAAAAACGGCAACGTCCGCCAGGAAGAAACGGTTTCCTCCCGCCGGTCCGTCAAAGCCATCACCGGATGTTCCGGCTCAAGGACATCCATGCGATAGCGCCTGGGTCCGGCCACGAGCGGTTCCTCCAGGGAAAGGGGGAGGAGGTCGTCCAGCGGCGTTTGCCGGTACGGACCCGCGGGCCCCAGGACGCGGCTGTTGCCCACCAGGAGAAGCCCGCCGCCTTTTTCCACATATTCCCGGATCAAAGCCAGGCCGCCGGCGCCGATGCCGAACTGGGAAAAAGAGAACTGCTCGAAAATCAGCAAATCGAACGTTTTCAATTGCTCAAAGAGAGCCTCCTGCGACGGAAAAGGGATCAGCGCCAGTTGATAATCCGGGATGTTCACCGCGTCTTCCGGATCGCGGAGAATGACGAAGGACACGAGCTCCACCGAGGGGTTGGTCTTCAACTGATGCCGAAGAAGAGAGTACTGGGGGCTCGGTTGGCCGCTGATATACAGAACGCGGATCCTGTCCCGGGCGACCTGGACCGTGAAATCCTGCCGGTTATTGCGCCGGTTGGTTTCGGCGTCATAGACGGGCAATTGAACGTGGTAGGCCTGCAGGCCGGTGGATTGGGGCCGAAACGTCATCGTGGCCTCCACAATGTTCGAAGCCTCGGGGAGGGAGATCCTCTGGGAGGCCACCGTCTGAGATCCTTGGACGATCCGGGCGGTGACGAACCCCGGGTTGAGCCGGCGCGCTGACACTTGAATCGAGACGTCCACATCGGTGTTCTTGAACGCCAAGCGGGGGGCCCGGACGGAATCCAGGATGAGATCGGGGGCCGATTCCTCTTTCCCCACGCCGACGGCGTACACCGGCACTCCCAGGCTCGCCGCGACGGCGGCGGGATCTCTTCGGCCGCCGTTCCGGCCGTCGGAAAAGAACACCACCGCGCGGGCCTCGGGAGAGAGCTTCAGCACGTCCTCCAGCCGGGACACGTCCGAGAGAGCGCCTTTGGGAGCGGCTTGGCTCAGGTCCTCCCAGCTCGCCGGTCTCGCCTTTTGATCCAGCAGGTGGTACGCGGGCGAGAGGTTTTTCTCCAGGCGCTCTCTTTCCCGAGACAACGCTGCCCGAGCGAAATCCCAGCGCCTGACGTTCTCGTCCGGGCCGGCGTCCGACGCGGCCATGCTCTCGGACGAATCCACGACGATGGCCACGGGGACCGAACTCATCCTCACGCGCCGCTCGAACGACGGCTGCAGGAAGATGAGCGCCAACAACACCGCCGCCCCCAAACGAAAAAGGAAACGGGAAGCCAAGGTTCTTATTTGCACGAGAAAACCGTTCATCATTGCCGCAATTTCTGCTCGATGAAGGGCTGGTGGATGGCGTCCGTTTTATACGTCCCGGTCAGGCTGAACATCAGGATGTTGATCATGCCTTTCACGGACTCTTGTCTCTGAACCTCGCCTCCCGGTTCACAGGTGAAGAGAGGGTTCCCCAAAGGATCCCTCACCCAGGCGCCTTGCAAATCGTTGGCGCAATAGACCGCCGTCAAGCGGTCTTGCACCCAGAGCCCTTTGAGGTCCGGCTCCGCGATCCGCCGGCCCGACACGCCGCGGAGGAGAAAGAACGCGCGGAACACCGCATGGTCCGGCGGAACGGACCGCCAGGCCGCGTCCGGGAAGAGGCCGCTCAGGGCGGCGAGGACCGTCCGCGCGAAGGGCCCCCCCTTCTCCGCCTCGCTGTTGTCGATCAAGAGGAACCCGCCCCCGGAGAGATAGTGACGAAGGTTGCGTTTCCCCTCCTCAGAAAGAACCACCCGGCCCCGCCCCATGAGCACGAGGAACGGCGATTCGAAAAGGCCGGGATCTTCGGCTGTCAAAACTCTCCTCTCGGGAAGGGGAGAGACGCTCGTGGTTTGCGCGAGGGTGGCGGCGATCTGATTCCAGACGGTCGGGTAAGGGTCCCAGTCTCCGGAATGGCGCAGCTGCGCGTAAACGAATTCGTTTCCCGATGCAGGATCGGAGGGTTGCGACGCCCCCGCCTGGGGCCGAATCCCGAACCCGAAAACGGCCCAAAGCAGCGCAAAAACATTCGATAAACGCAGCAGTCTCATTGTTTCCTGAACCCTCTCCTGAGCAGCGTCAAAACCGATTCCAAAGAAAAGAGGATCAAGACGGCCGCCGACAAGGCCGCGGTCAAATCCTTGCCCCGCACTTTCTCTTGAAAGCGTTTTGCCGCGGGCTCCGGCTTTGAGATCCACGTCACATCCCGCGCCGGCAGGACGTTTTCAACCTCCGCTTCATCGATGCGGGACAAATCGCCCTCGCGGGTTTCCCGGTCGAGGTTCACGACGAAACGGACGAGAGGTTCCGAGAACCCCGCCTTCCGCACGGTGTAGAGTCCCGGACGATCTGTTTTTTCGTAGAGGACCCGTCCTTGACGGACATCCGCCGTCTCCACCCGCCCGTCCGGCCTCTCGATTTCGACGAGCGAGAGGGCCGGGTCCGCCGGCGTCCAATCCAACGGCTGGTCCACCAGGAGCTCGCTCCCCTTCGGTGCCGCGGTCCGTCCGGCGAGGAAGAAG
>JACQPF010000315.1 GCA_016207625.1 Elusimicrobiota bacterium
AAGCCCTGTTGAATTTCCTTCTCCCCGAGGGAGAAGGTGCTCCGAATTTTTCAAGTCTTTCCGGCGCCGGGCGTTGAGGTTTTGGGGCAGATAAAAACGCCAGGTCCTTTTGGAACGATCGAGGACGAGGGTAAAGTATTCATCCAAGGGCAAGTCCAGCGGCCTGGGAGATAAAGCGATCATCGTCAAATTCATTCCCGTCGCTTTCACGAAAGCCCCCCGCAGGACGTCGGCGTCCTCTTCCCATCCTCCGAAGAGCTTCCGCACAGCCTGAAACACACCACCCAGCCGATCCGTTCCCTTCGGCGAACCCTCACGGGTCAGATCGAGTTTCGCCGGGGCGGGCCGACCCCGGGACCGGACGATCCACGAAAGCGGGATCCAAAGGTTTTCCTCCTCCGCGCCCACCACGATGGCCTCGTCCAAGTCCCCGCCCTCCGGAGCCGTCATCAACGGCGTGACCACGAACCCGTCCACCGTCATGGCCGGCGGCAAGAGGCGGTTCAGGACGCCGTCCCCATTCCCGACGTTCCTCACGCGCGGTTTGATGCATTCCCCTTCAGGGACGAAACGCACGATCCGAACCAGCCGGTGGGTCAGCTTTCCAGACGACAGCAGGATCCGGGCGATGACGATCTCATTGTCTTGAAACGGAGCCGCCCGCCGGGCCTCGCCCGGAGTGAACGCAAGCAAAGAAACCGCGATGAAAACCGCGACAGTCCCGCTTCGCAGGAGGGTTTTACTTCGAACGCAGGCGGTAAAGGAGCCGAGCGGCGCTCTTCGACGCATTTTCAAGGGCCTCGGCCAAAGCTCGCTGGCCGCGGATGATGTAGGGCAGAAGGGCGTCATAGTGGGAGAAACGGCTCTCGAAATCATCCGCCAGGAAGATGCGCAGGCTGAGGAGAGTTCCGGGCCGCAGTTTGAAAAGCTGAGGAATCCGCTGGTTCACCAATGCATGCAGGTCCGTCGTCCCCTCGCGGACTTCGATGTGGAGATGTCCTTGGGTCACGAGAGAAGCCAACAAGTTTGACTGTTGTACCGCGTTCGCCTTTTTGGAATCATTTTCAACGAGGAGGAGGACCTTGGGCTGTTGTTCCCCGGCCGCCGCGCTCGTGAAAAGACGCTCGACCTCTTGGATGAGCTCTTGGGGGGTTTCGGCCATTTTCTCTTCCAACACGCTGACGTTGGCTTCACCCATATCGGTGTTCCGCAAGAGATCATTGGCCCGTTGGGCCGGCCCCAATTCCATCAGCCTCTCATTCCCCCTCATCCGCTCCTTCGGAGCACCTTCTCCCTCGGGGAGAAGGAAATTCAAAAGGGTTTCCCCTCTCCCTCTGGGAGAGGGTGTGGGTGAGGGGGCGTTGTTGAACTCTTGATCAAATGACTCCAGGAACCGCTCAACGCGGCGACCCAGATCCCTCTCGGAAATCGATTTCCTTTGAACGATTGCCACCCGTCCGGCAAAGGCGCTCGGGGTCAACCCGTTGGCGTCCAAAATGTCCTCGATGCTCTGGTCTTGCAGCGCCAGAAACACCATCGCGGGCAGGGTCAAAGGAACCATATTCCCCTGGTACGTCACAGGGAATATGACTTGTTGGTTGTGGGCGATGGCTTCCCTCAACAGATCGAGCCTCTCGAGCGACCGGTCAACGGAAAGGCCGGCCGCCACCATTTGTTGCCGGACGGCACCCCGGAAGGACACCCGCACCCCGCCGTCGGCCGCGGGCTCATAGTAGACCGCCGAGTTCGTCCCCGGAACGACAATGACGCCCCAAGGCTTTCGGAGGGACCTCAACTGCTCAACATCTTCCCAGCTGGGCAGCAGATGAGCCAGCCGTTCTTCCAGGGTCATCGTCTCCCAGTTTTCCGGCAGCACGTGTGTGTGCGCAACAACGCGGACATCGGCTCCGATTTCCCTCGCGTTCAGCTCGACGCGATGGGAATCGGCATGGATCGTCGGCGTCTCTCTCAAATTCACCGTAAAGGCCTCCCCCTCCTGAACCACGGAACCGAGAGCCGCCTTTTCCACCGATTCGCGCGATGTCGCAAGCCCACTGGTGAGAACAGCCGAGTCCATCGCCTCGAATACCCGGTCTCTGAATTTGTTGTACGACGTCAGCGCAGTGAAAAGGATTTGCTCAAGGCCCTCTCCCTCGAACCTCTGGAAATGGGCCTCCGCCATGTCCGCCGCCACGACTTCGTCGTGCGTCATCCCGAGGGCTTCCATCTGCTCGTGCCCGACCACGGCGGCGAGGTAACGCTCGGGCGTCAAACCCCTGACCTGGCTTTGGTAGTTGGCCGGCAGGTACACCGTCAACACACCGTCGTCGAATGTATGGGTGAAGAAATCGTCCAAAGTGAACGCCTGTTGGGGGTCGGACACCGTTTTCAATTCCAACCGCAACCCCGCGACTCTGGTGAAAGCCGCTTTGACCGCCTCCGCGGGGTCATCGGGATTCCCAATGGAAAGGCCCACCCCTTTCAGGACCAGGTCCAAGAGCCCGGCCCCCAAAAGTCGGGGAGAAAGGGATGCCGCGGCAACAGCCACCGGCAGAGAACCAAACACGGATTCGTATACGCTATTGTTGGCCGATTGTAAAACCCTCAAAATACTGGCCCATGGGCTTAGGAAAGCCGTACCTCGAAGAGCGGCGAGCGCCAGGGCGGGAGCCGCCGGTGTCGCGCTCGGCGCCGGCAGAACGTTGAGCTGTGGGTCCAGCGCATTCTGCTGTGACGCCGTCGGGATATCCCTTGCCCCTTCCAAGTTCACCCCGGGGTCCATGCCCAGGCGCGCCAAAGCGACGAGCTGCTCATCCGTGACGCTTGAGCCCTTGGGGAG
>JACQPF010000312.1 GCA_016207625.1 Elusimicrobiota bacterium
GGTATGATCTTGATGGCCGGCGCGCCCACCATTGACATGGCGTTGCGCTCGGGCGGCGAGATGTTGGCTTCTTCCAGCGGGGTCGGCCGGGAAACATTCTGGGTGGGCGCCGCATCCCTGGCCAGCGCGCCGGCTGTTTTACTCACGGGCGCGGTGGTTTTGAGAACCGCGCTCCTGGCGGGAAGTTTTACCGCTTTGTCTCCGTATTTGATCATGGCCGGCGTGCTCCTGGCCGCGGGGATCGGTTTGATGGCCGTGGCGCAGGCCCAGGGTTCCTCCCAGGCGAATGAATCGGGATTCCTGGATAGAGCCTTGACGACGATGGGCGGGATCTTGGTCTTCCAATCCGTCGCCGCCACGGCGGTGCTGTTGGCCAAGGGCGTTGTCCTCACCGCTCCGGCGCTGGCGCTGATCGGAGCCGCTTTACTGATCGGGTTGGCCCTTATGGCCGTCGCGCCCCAGGCGGACAAGCCCTTCCAAAACTTGGCGGGGTCGCTGGAGGCTTGGACGAACCTGGGCTCCGTGGGAAGCGCGGCGCTCTACGTGGGAGGCGCTTTGGCCGGCGTGTCGGTCCTCGGTACGGCGGTCGCGGCCATGCTACCCGCCATGGCCGCCGGATTAACGGCTCCGGTGTGGATTTGGGCGGTCCTCGGCGTCGCATTGGTCGCGGGCGTTGGATTGATGCTGGCCGCGCCCATGCTTGACCGCACCCAGGCGCTTCGGAGTTCTCTGCCGTCCCTGGCGGCGGACTTCCAGGAAGACCCCGCGAAGGCCTCCGCCGCTTTGTCTGTGAACGCGGCGTCCACGATTCTCACGACGGTGTTTGTCGGAATCAATTTCACCCGTTCCGCCGTCGAAACGTTGAAAGCGCTGCCCGCCACCGTGGAGAACATCAAAGACCTTGGGCTTCACAGGCTCACCGAAACTTGGAACGGCGGATGGGCCTACCTTGGAGACCTGGCGAGAGATGGGACGAACTTCATGACCAGCGTTTGGGAGACCCGGGGTGACGGCATCAAAACCGGGGGCGTCATCGTTGCCACAGGGCTGTTGGGACTGTTGGTGGTCCCCGCCATCGCGACTTCCATCATCACCATTGGAATGGCGACCATCGCCCTGAGCGTGGCCTCCGCTCCGGTCGTGGCGCCCTATTTGAGCCCCTTAACGACCCCGGTCGCCTCCATCCTATCGTTCCTCAAAGAGAATTGGGTGGGCGCGGCCTTGTTCACCTTCGGCGCCATGGCGGCGGCTGCCGCCATCCCGGCGTTGTTCTCTTTGGGAACGGTCCTCGGATTGGCTGTGGGATCCGTGCCGCTGGCTCTGGTGCTCCTCGCGGCCGGCGTGGCCTTGATGGCCGTCGCGGTGCCGGCGAACCAGTGGGTGCGGGACTATTACCAATTCGTCGGGGTGAACATCACGAGCGCTCTCCTGGGGCGCATGCTGACCGGCCTGCGGGACGGTTGGGATTCGTTCATCGGCCAAAACCCGTACGGGCTTGCTCTCTCCCTGGTCGGGCTGACGGCCATGGCGTTAAGCTTCATTCCCGGCGGCAGCGTTCTTCTGCTGGTCGGCTTCGGTTTGTTGCTTAACGCCGGGCACGCGGGGGAGATGTTGGGGGCGTATGGGAGAGAAGGCGGCTTAGAATTGGTCAACGTCGTTTTCGCCACCGTCGGCGTCATCGCCCTGGGAGTCGGTTTTGGCTTCACGATGCTGGCCACAGGGGGCCTGGCGGCGGCGGGCTATGTCGTCATCGCCTTGGGAAGCGGCCTTGTTTATGCGGCCACGTTCGACAGCAAGGCCGGTGAATACCTGCAAATGGCTTTGGTGGACGTCTTCTCGAACTTCGTGGGCGTGAAGGGGCCGCGGGCCCGGGCGAGCGAAGAGGCTGGAAAAATTCTGACCACTGCCGGTAACGAATTGACCCCGGAGAGGGCGACTCAACTCGGACGGCAGTTCGCCATGGGCCCGGGGAAAGGGAGCTCCAGGGCTTTCATTGGTTTAATGGTAGAGACGCTTGAGAAGAGAGGCTTCAGCCCAGAAATGAGGCAGGCGTTTTGGGCGGGCGTCACGGAAACCGGTTTGCTTCAGACACAAACCGTTAAGCAAACTCTGATTCAATTCGTAACGCAGCCTTTCAAGTTCTTGTGGGGGCTCGGGAAGCAAATGTATGGCGGAATCTTCCGCGGCCCAGCCCTCGGGGAACGATTGATGCAAGGGTCGAATTTGGCCATCCGCATGGGCCTTTTGAGCGTGGCCACCAACCGGGCGAGCGCCGTTGTACAGATTTGGAGCGGTGAAGAGTCCACCTTCTGGGACAAGTTCGTCTATACATTGGAGGCTTTCAGTCTCGCAGCTTTGCCGGAAATGGCTTCCGCTTTCTGGCAGGGCGCGGTGGTCGGGATGGTGTTCGGTTTCGCGGCGCCCGGCACGGCGAGAGACTGGGTGAGTAAAAATATCGACGGGACGCTCGCGCGATACAAGAGCATCGGCCTTCTTTCCGTCAAAGAGGGCTCTTTGTTGTTCTCCGCCGCCCACACCGGATGGAACCTTGCGGTTTTTCATCTGACAGGAATCGGGTTGGCCGCCACGCGGGCCGAGTTTCACGAGGACCGTGAGTTTGGAGTGAAGGACCTCCTTAAAAGAACAACGGAGTCCTTCCTCTTCGGGTTCTTCAACGGGCCGCTGTTCCCCATGGCCATGCCGGGGACGGGCGCCCTGCGCGTATGGGCGGAGGAGGGGCCGCTGAGGGCCATCTTCGGCAAATCCTCTCCGGAAATCCTGGGCTTCGCGGACGCTTACGGCGCCAACATCCACATGGTGGAGATGATGAAGCAATACGAGGCGGCCTCATGGGTCGGCGTCGAGCTCGGCAAGCGGGCGGACGCCCTCTTCGGAACGAGTTACGAGCGCTTCGGCGTGAAAACCGGTACTTTCGAGCAGCTCGGAGCCAGCCTCTCCTACCTCTTCGTGCCGACCCGTCTCGGGCAAACAAGGAATGAAGCCCTTCTCCAGCAGATCCTTGCCAAGGAAACGGCATCATCAACGGGCGGCACAAGCTCGGCGGATTACCAAGCGTTAATAGAGATCTCGGAAAATGGCCAAGGGATTTTGAGGGGAACAGATTTCGTCGCCGGAAGCGCGGCGGAACGCGAACTCGCCGGCCACGTCGTGAGCGAAATCGAAGCCAAGTGGGTTAAATCCGTATACGAGTGGGGTGGTGAAAGGCTCCAGGACGTGAACTCGGCCAACATCGGCGAGACGCTTGCGAACGCTGCCCGTTTAACGACGGAGGATCGGACCCGGCTGGGCGAGTTCGCCGATTACACGCTTACGAAGAAAATGGTCGGCGACATGGCTTACAAAATCGTTGATGAAGTCGTCCGGGAGCGTTCAAAAGGAAACGCCAACTTCGATCTGTCTTCCATCACCCCTGAATCCATAATCAATGAGGCCGGCGGTCGCATCGGAACCCGCAATCTGGCGGACATCCAACGGGAGATCACCGATCGCCGTCTTCAGTCTTCCGAGGTCATTGAGTCCAAGATCGCGAGTCTCTCAAAGAGCTTTGGGCAAGATTACGACGCCTGGGAAAATGCCGTCAAGACTCTGGAGGTTGCCGTCAAGAATGGGAAACTCGGCGAATGGGACGTCAAGTTGTTCGGAAGCGAAAAAGCCGATTATTCCGGCGAACAAAAGTTGTCGTTGGCAAAGCAAATCCTGGCGGGCATGGGTACGAACC
>JACQPF010000310.1 GCA_016207625.1 Elusimicrobiota bacterium
GCAAGGACCTGAGGAGAGGAGGGAGAAATCATCTGACTCCGGGAATTATGAAAGGACGGTGGGGTCAGCCGTGGAGTTCAGATCGGAGCGGCCTTTCGGCCCCCAAAAAAGCCGCCCGAAAATTAGGGGCTTTCCTAAGAAGTTCCTCATTCCCTTTGGATGAGGAGCGGGGAGTTTACCGCGTCGTCGAAGGGAAGAACGAAAACAAGCGCACCTACGACTTTTCCAAGATGCAGGGCCGTTCCATCGAAGAAGATTTGAAGCGCCGCGATTTCACCATCAACGCCATGGCCCTTCCCATCGAAGCCCTTAACGAGGGCTGGCCGAAGGAACTGATGGATCCGTTCCTCGGGCGGAGCGATCTGGATCAGCGAACAATCCGCCTGATCAGCGAAGCGGCTCTGAAAGAGGACCCGCTGCGCCTGTTGCGTGCCTACCGCTTCATGGCCGAATTGGGGTTCGGCATCGAGTCGAAAACACAGAAGGCCCTTCAAAAAAACCATGCGCTGATCCTGAAAAGCGCGCCGGAGCGTGTTCGCGATGAGCTGTACAAAATCTTAGCCGCACCGGACGCGGCGCAAGTGATCCGACGGGTGGACCAAACCGGCCTCCTGCCTTCCCTCCTCCCGGAAGCGGAGGCCATGCGGAAAACCGGGCGGGTCTATTACGGAAAAGAGGGGGTTTGGGGCCACGTGCTGAACGGGCTGGAACGCCTGGATGAGCTTATGAGGAGCCTGGATTTCTATTTCCCCGAATTCAGCAAGCCTCTTCAGGACCATCTCATGGAACCGGTGGCCGGATATCCGCGCTACGTCCTTCTAAAGCTCACGGTCCTCTTGCACGACGTCGGAAAACCCGCGACGGCCAAAACGGAGGATGGGAAACTCCATTTTTACGGGCATGATTTCGTGGGCATGGACATGGCCGGAAAAATTGCCAAGCGGCTGCGGCTTTCCAACGAGGAATCCCGGGCCATGTCTCGAATGGTGGGGGCGCACATGCGGCCCGGGAATTTGGGACACCAGCCCGTTCTCACGGACCGCGCCATTTATCGCTTCTATCGTGATTTGGAGGCCGACGCGATGGGAATGCTCGTCGTCTCCTTGGCCGACCATTTCACCTACTTGAGCGAAAAAGAGAAAAAGGGGAAGAAGGATCCCGTTTTCGTCACCATCCACAAAATGCTCTCCAGCTACTTCCTTAGGCCGGAAACCGTCCTCCCGCCAAAACTGGTGGATGGGAATGTCCTCATGAAAAAACTGAAATTGAAGGAGAGCCCGTTGATCGGCCGACTGCTGAACGCCATCCGGGAAGGCCAAGCCACCCGAAAAATCAAAACCCGCGAACAGGCCCTGCAATTCGCGGAAAAACTTTTGAAATCTAAAGCGTTGTCGCTGCCGAAAAAGTCTGGTAAAATACCTTTTAGTTGATAGCGTGCACTCTGATCTTTAACAACGCGGGTGCCCCGACAGAACCATTCGGGGCTCCTCGTTACAACATAGCGACAGGCGTTCCAAAACCAGGAACGCCAAGTTACTACATCTTTGCGGGTGTAGTTCAATGGTAGAATGGAAGCTTCCCAAGCTTCAGACGTGGGTACGATTCCCATCTCCCGCTTTATTTACGCTCCCGCCATATCCCTCTTGAATATATAACCCTTGAAAACAGTCCGTATGGACATTATAAACTGAAAGAAATGAAACCTTAGAGGAAGCCATGGGAAGCATCGACCATTTGACGGACGATCAAATCAACGACCTGCAGGAGGTGGGGAACGTGGGGGCCGGGCAGGCGGCGGCCTGCTTGTCGGACCTGGTGGACCGCCGCTGCCTGATCGACATCCCCAAGGTGGCGCATATGGACGCCGCCAGCGTGCAATCGGTGTTTCAATTGCAGGAATCGATCGCCGTTGCCATCCATGTGCGGATCCTGGGAGACATCCCCGGCGTGATGCTGATCGTCACAAAACGGATCTGCGCTCAAAAGATCGTCGGCTATATGACGAAAAGCGCGGCCCCCGTGACGGGCAAGCACTTCGATTTCACGGCCACCTTCGCCCTGAAACAGGTGGGGGAAGCCATGACGCGCGCCTTCTCCGGAGCGATCAGCCAATACATCAAAACGAGAACCAAATACGCCATGCCCGAGATCGTGACCGACATCTGGTCGTCGGTTTGGCAATCGGTGGCGCAGCGCTTCTGGAAAAACGACGAGAACTACCTGGTGGTCCACTCGTCATTTTATGACCCGGAAAAAACCTTCTCCGGGCATTGCGTGTACATGTTCGACAGGGATTCCCAACAGGCCTTGATGGAAAGACTGGCCGCCCTATGGGCGGAAGCGCTTCAATAAATTAGATTCCCAGCCATAAATCCTTACTTTTTTGTATGATAAAAAGAGTAAGGCGATTCTCCACGACATGGGAGGGACGTCTATGGCTGACATCACATCGGTGCTGAAAGAGAAACGTGTTTTCAAGCCCCACAAAGAATTCTCTCGGAACGCCCACGTCAAGAGCCTCACCGAATACAAAAAAATCTACCAAGCTTCCCTGAAAAACCCCGAAGCCTTTTGGGCCGGCAAGGCCAAGGAGCTCCATTGGTTCAAACCTTGGAAAAAGCCGCTCGTTTGGGAGTTCCCAAACGCGAAATGGTTCGTGGGAGGGAAAATCAACGCCTCTTACAATTGCTTGGACCGGCATCTCTCGAGCTGGCGCAGGAACAAAGCGGCCCTCATCTGGGAAGGAGAGAACGGCGAAGAGCGCGTGTTGACGTACCAGGACCTGCACAGGGAAGTCTGCCGGTTCGCGAACGTGCTCAAGGCGTTGGGCACCATGAAGGGGGACCGCGTCTGCCTCTACATGCCTCTCGTCCCCGAGCTGGCCGTCGCCATGCTGGCCTGCGCGCGGATCGGCGCGGCCCACTCCGTTATTTTCGGCGGGTTCTCTTCCCAGGCCATCCGGGACCGGATCAATGACGCCCGCTGCAAAATCGTCGTAACGGCGGACGGCGGCTACCGGCGAGGCGCCGTCATCAACCTTAAGAACAACGTGGACGAAGCCTTGAAGGAAACTCCCACGGTCAAACAGGTGGTGGTCCTCCAGCGCACCAAGGAAGTCATCCATATGCAGTTGGGCCGGGACCACTGGTGGCACGCGCTGATGTCGGAGGCTTCCGCCGTCAACGAGGCGGAACCGTTGGACTCGGAGCACCCGCTCTATATCCTCTACACATCCGGCTCCACGGGCAAGCCCAAGGGCGTTCTGCACACCACGGGGGGGTATCTCACGCAGACGGCCTTCACCACCCGCTGGGTGTTCGACCTCAAAGAGGAAGACGTCTATTGGTGCACGGCGGACATCGGCTGGGTGACGGGACATTCTTACGTCGTCTACGGGCCCTTGGCCAACGGCGCCTCCGTGGTCATGTATGAGGGCGCGCCCAATTGGCCGGACCCCAGCCGCTTCTGGCGGATCATCGAGAAATACCGTGTGAACATCTTCTACACCGCGCCCACCGCCATCCGGGCGTTCATCAAATGGGGAGAGGATTGGCCGAGGAAACACAACCTCGAAAGCCTCCGGCTCCTCGGCACCGTCGGGGAACCCATCAACCCCGAGGCCTGGATGTGGTACCACCGAGTCATCGGGGGGAAGCGCTGCCCCATCGTGGACACGTGGTGGCAAACGGAAACGGGCGCCATCCTCATCTCCGCCCTTCCCGGCGCCACGCCGCTGAAACCGGGATCGGCCACGCTTCCCCTCCCCGGCATCGACGCCGCGGTGGTCAACAAGGAAGGCAAAGAGGTCCCGGCGAACTCGGGTGGATACCTCGTCATCCGCCGTCCTTGGCCCGCCATGCTCCGGACCATCTACGGCGATCCGGCGCGGTACAAGAAGCAGTATTGGTCGGAGATCCCCGGCGTCTATTTCGCCGGCGACGGCGCGAGGCGCGATGAGGACGGCTATTTTTGGGTCATGGGACGCATCGACGACGTCATCAAAGTCTCAGGGCACCGATTGGGCACGTCGGAGATCGAGAGCGCGCTGGTGAGCCATGAGACGGTGGCCGAAGCCGCCGTGGTGGGCCGTCCAGACGAGATCACCGGTGAAGCGATCGCCGCTTTCGTGACGCTGGAAAACGGGCACGTGCCCTCGGAAGACCTCAAGGATCTGCTGCGGTCCCACGTCACGAAGGAGATCGGCTCCATCGCCCGGCCCGCGGAGATCCGCTTCACGGACACCCTGCCCAAAACCCGGTCCGGCAAAATCATGCGGCGCCTCCTTCGCGACATCGCCAGCGGCCGGGAAACCCTTGGCGACACCACCACCCTCGAAGACTTTTCCGTCTTGGCCCGCCTGAGAAAAGAAGAGGAATAAATGTTAAGCTGAATTGAGAGAGGGGTCCGTCCATGTCCCGGAAGATCGTGCATTTCAAGAAAGATCCTCACTTCCTCGCCAACATGAGCCATGAGATCCGCACGCCCCTCAACGCCATCGTCGGATTCAGTCAAATCCTGCTCAACCAGGCGAGGCGGATTGATCTGCCCAGGGATTTCAGACACCATCTGAAAACCATTAAAA
>JACQPF010000311.1 GCA_016207625.1 Elusimicrobiota bacterium
AGTTTAAAAACTGTGCAAAAAACGATTAGGATTTTTGTTTTCTGAAACGTGAAGTGAAAAGCAGGATTTAAGTTAACATTCACAAAAAGAGCAAACAAATGAAGAAAAACCTGTTAAATTTTTTTAAACGGAATTCCCGGAGAAATCGTTTTGTTTGGGACGCCGTTACGCTCTGCGCCCTGATCGCTCTTTTTATACAGAACTCGGCCGCGATACAGGTTTATCCGCGTATTTTGACGCCCAATGGGGACGGATGGAACGACAAAGTCCTCATTGAACTCGAAAACCCAGCTCTGTTGCCGGCAACAGGAGAAATCTTTGATGAACAAGGCGCTAAAGTGGCGGACATGTCCCACGGAGTGAATGCGGACACCATGCTCCTGTGGGATGGGAAACACGGCGGCCAGCCAGTGCCCAGCGGCATCTACTTTTACCGGATTGAGATCGGCAGCCGGGTCACCATGGGCTCGGTTGTGGTGGCCCATTAGGACGTGTCATGACGAATAAACGTTTCTGGATGTTGAGCCTGTTCTTGGCAGCCGCACCCTGCGTGGAGGCGTCTCACGAGCCTTTGCCGGTGGGCGCGCGCGCGGCCGGCATGGCGGAATCCTTCATCGTCGCCGCCGACGATGCCCTGTCCCTCTATTACAATCCGGCCGGCCTGAACCACGTGCGCCGGCCCGAGATCAGCACCACCTACAGCCGCCTGTTCATCGGCATGGATGACAAGTCTGAGATCAACCGCTCCTTCTTCGGCTACGCCCAGCCCTTGCCCAAGAAAAAGGGCGTCCTCGGGGCCAGCTATCTCAGCATGAGCTTGTCCAGCCTTTACACGGAAACCTGCATCGGCCTTTCTTACGCATTGGAGCCCCGCGAGAACCTGAACATCGGGGCGAGCGTGAAAATGCTGAAGAACGAATTCGGAACGGACAAATACACACAAAACGCCATCAACGTGGACAACGGCACGGCCCGGGGCGGCCGGGACCCTCTCTTCGACAAGGGCACCTCCAAGAGCGGCCTGGGGTTCGACTTGGGCGCCCAATATCGCTTGTCCAAAAATTATGCCATGGCGCTGGCTCTCCGGAACATCAACCAGCCGGACTTGGCCATCGACAAGGTGGAGAATAAAGTGCCGGCGGTGTATTCCGCCGGGTTCGGGCGGTGGACGAGGGTGTCTTCCATTTCTTTGGAAATCATGAGCTGGAAATTTGCCGGCGCGCAGGATAACCGCCTTAAGCTCGGCGGCGAAAGATGGTTCCGCTCGGGCCTCGGTATGAGAGCGGGTCTCGGGCTCGGCACCCGGGAATACCGGAACGCGGCTGTCGGTGGCTCCTACCGCATGGATGGATTTCAACTGGATTATGCCCTCAACTATCCTTTGCAGGGCCTCGAGAAAACCGCGGGCACGCACATGGTCTCCCTTACCTTCCGGTTCGGGAAGCCGGCCCAGGATCCCATCGAAGCGCGCCTCGGCGCCGAGCAGGAAGCTCGCCTGCGCGCGGAAGCCGAAGTGGTCCGCCTCCGGGCCCAGCTCATGGAGATGACGAACGTGTCGCCCGCCCAGCCCGCGGAAACGAACACGGAAGCCGTGGATGTCGCCGCCAAAGAAGCCCTCCGCCAAGCCGAAGAGGAGATCCAGCGGCTGAAAGCGCAGAAGGTTCCCGCGCTATCGGCTCCGGCCCCAACTCCGGCGGCTCCTCCCGCGCCAAAGCGGCGCGCGGCCGCTCCGGTGGCGGCTCCGGCGGCTCCCGCCGCGGCCAAACCCCGGATTCAGCCCGACCTCCTTTCACAATACAGCAATGAGCTGAAAGCCTATGCGAACATGGTGAAGGACGGCGCGAGCGAACAGGAGCGCCTGGCGACCCTGAAAAAGCTCTCCGATCAATACGCCAACTCCGGAGTGGACACGTCCGCCCTCTCGGGCGAAATGAAGAAAATCAAGGAGAAGAGCGGCAAGACTTCGGAGGAGTACCAACTCTCCGTGAACTATTACCGGCGCATCGTTCAGCAGGGAACCAAGGCGGAAGACCGGGTCATCCTGCTGGAACGGATCCTTAAGAAATTCAAACCCATGGGCATAGACACCGGAGAATTGGAAAAAGAACTGGAAAGTTTGAAGAAGTAGTGTTAAATTTGAAGCAGTTCATATGCGCCTTCGGACTCAGCTAGGTTTATTTTTCGCCGTCATGGCGGGGATCATTCTCGCCCTTGGCGGAATGACTGTTTGGGGGGGAGCCCGACTGGTCGAGACCTTTTCCGATTCCCTAAAGGATATGGAGAAGATCTCTCAAGTCCGGAGCCTGCAGGTCCTGCTCGCCCGCCAAAAAGCCAGCCTTGACGCCTATTTCCTCGTGGGGGACACCCAGGAATTGGAGCGGTTCGATGAATTGAGCGGCATCATCCAATCCCGCGTGAAGGACATGGAAGCCGCCATGCCCGGCGACCCGCAAGTGAAGCTCCTCCAGGGCCATTACGATAAAATCCTCGAAGCCATCCGGAACGTCATCACGTTTTACGAAGAAGACAAAACCAAGGCTTTCGCCGCCGCCACCGACGACCTGTTGCCTAAAGTGCAGACCTTTTTCGACTCGGTGAACCGCGTCGAATCCCAAATCGGCAAAGAAGTTCTGGAAACGCAGAAGCGCATGAAACAACTCGTCCATTGGGGCGGGCAGGCCACCTTGGTCCTCGGTTTCCTGGGGGCGTTGGCGGGGTTCCTCTTTATTTTCAGCACCTATCGGTCCCTGAGCCGCTCCCTCAAAACCCTGCAGAAGGGAACCGCGGCTTTCGGCGAAGGCAATTGGGATTTCCGGATCGACCTGCCCGCCCGGAACGAGCTGGGCGAGCTGGCCCGCTCCTTCAACCAAATGGCGGACGACATCAAACACCTGGAGATGCAGACGGTCCACATGCACCGCATGAGCGCGGTGGGCCAGTTGGCCGGCGGCGTGGCCCACGAGATCAACAACCCCCTCACGGGCGTTCTGGGGCAGTCCCAGCTCTTATTGCAGAAGATGACGCCCGAGGACCCCCGCCGGGCCCACATCGAAAAAATCGAGCGGGCGGCCCAGAGGTGCAAGCGCATCGTGCGCTCCCTTTTGGATTTCTCGCGGCAGAAGGAAACCACGTTTTCCTACGTCAACATCAACGAGGCGGTGGACGCCACGCTTGAACTCTGCGAGCCGGACCTGCAGGGCGGCCGCGTGGCCGTGATCAAGGACTTCAGCTCAGCCATCCCGGCCATCACCGGCAACGGGTCCCAGCTCCAGCAGGTGTTCCTGAACCTCGTGAGCAACGCCATCCAGGCCATGCCGGAGGGGGGCACCCTCACCATATCCACCCAGGTGGCGAGCTTCGTTTCGCCGTCGAGCGCGGACCAAAAGAGCGAAGAGGCCGTGGAGGCCCGCTTCACGGACACGGGCGTCGGCATCCAGACCCAACACCTCAACCACGTGTTCGAACCGTTTTTCACGACGAAAGAAATCGGAAAGGGGACGGGCTTGGGTTTGTCCGTCTCCCTCGGGATCGTTCGGAATCACGGCGGCGACATCAAAGTGGAAAGCGCGGGCGCCGGACGAGGCGCCACTTTCCGCGTGCTCTTGCCCGCGGCGGGCAAGGCGGTTCCCGGCATCGGGATCCCCGCCCCCGCGTCGGAGGCCGCCGGAGCGGGAAGTCCATTGGAACCACGATTTGGAAACAGCGCGGGTACTCGTTATTGAGGATGACCCGGACGTCCGCGACACGGTCTGCGGAGCCTTGGAGATGTTGTGGCCGGGGGTGAACGTGACCGCCTTGGCGGACGGACGGGAGTTCCTGGAGATCTTTGATCACCGGGTCCGGTGGGACCTGGTGGTCCTGGACCTCATGCTTCCGGACATGTCGGGGGTAGAGATTTGCCGCCGCATCCGCGCGCAGGAGTGGGGCCGGGAGATCCCGGTCCTCGCCATGACGGGATACGACACTCCCGAGCGGGAGGAAGAAGTGAGGAACGCGGGCGCTTCGCAGTATTTGGCGAAGCCCTTCGAGATGGCGGATTTCATCAAAGTCGTGAAAGGATTGAGGGGGGCGTGAAAAAGATCTGGCTCATCGGGGTGCTTCTCCTGGCGGTCAACCCCGCCAAGGCCTGGGAGTGGAACGATAAGGATTCCGCCGTGCTCCCCAGCCTGCAGGAGGAGTTCGACCAGGAGGTGGTCGCTTATCGGTCCCAGGTGGAAAAGGGGTTGGCGGCTCAGGAACGGTTGATCGCCCTCGACCGGCTCATTTCCCAATACAAGCCCCAAAGCATCAACACGGTGGTGCTGGAGTCGGAGCGGGACCGCCTCACCATTCAACTGGACCAGGATCAGCGCAAGGCGCAGACGTCTCAAAACGTCTCAACGGAGCTTTATCTGCTGGCGATGCAGAAGACGAAAGAGGGCCGCTTCTTGGACGCGCTCTCCGCCGTGCAAAAGGCCGAGAGGCTGGTCCCGGAAGATAAGGCCCTGGCGGAGGCCCGCCGGAGGCTTCAATCGGTGACGGCCATCGTCCCCGTGGCGGCTCAGTCCACCAAGGCGGACGACTTGGTGCGGAAGGGCATCGTCCGCCATTTGGAAAACGACGGGCTTCGCGCCCTGAACGCTCTGCGCTACGCCGCTCAGCTTCAGCCGTCGCAGCCGTCGCTGGTGCGCCTCGTCAACCTCGTCGAGCGGGAATACCCTGCGCTTGAGTCGCCGGCGGTCCCGCCGGGGAAGACGTTGGTGGACCATAAGCTCCAGTTGTCTCTCGAGAACGTGTATAGCGGCCAGTATTTGAAGGCCATCGAGGAATGCAACCAGGTGCTGGACATGGAGCCGAACAACGTCCTGGCGCTCACGCGGATGGGGTCCATCTATTACGCCATGGGCCAAAAAATGGAGGCCCGCTCCTACTGGCAGCAGGCCTTGAAGATGGATCCGGGCAACCAAGTCCTCAAACAATTCTTGAATGAAAAATTCTAGCGGAAAAACACGGCGGCATTTCTGGACGGGCTTGTGGGCGGCGTTGGCCGTCTGGAGCGCCGTTTTGCCCGCCGGGGCCATCGAAGAGCTCAAGCTCGCTCTTGAGCGAAGCTTGGAGGAGCGGATCCAAATCGCACTCAACAAGCTCGTCGACCCCAACCAGTTCCTGATCGTGGTGAAAGTGGAGCCGTACTCCGTTGACGAGTGGAAGCAGAAACAGGCCAGTCCGGCCTTTAAAGCGCCCGAATTCATCCTGCCCGGCATCCCCGAGCGGACCAAACTGGACAATTTGAGCGGCAAGCAGGAACCTCCCGTCTCACAGAACGCTTTTTGGCAGGGGAAGCCTTTCGTCAAGCGCCTGTCCGTCACCCTGTTCCTCGACAAATTCGTCAGCACCAGCCTCGCCCAGGAAATCGAGCTGTTGGTTAAACAACTCGTGGATTTCAATCCGGAGCGGGGGGATGAGATCCGCATCCAGAGGATGCTGTTCCGCCGTCAGTTGGAGGCGAACACCGCCCCGGACCCCAAGAACACCGTGCAATACCTGCGCGTTTCCCTGGACCATTTGAAAGGGAAAAAAGATTTCCACTGGATCGTGATGGCCGGAGTCATCATCATGATCATGGCGTTTTTCTTCCTGGGCTGTCTCCTGTTCTTGTGGCGGTTCATTCGCCTGTGGCAGAAGGCCGTTCCGGACGAGAGCGCCTACGCGCCCGAACCGTCCGGGGCCGAGGGGACCGGCGGCGCCGACCCGAGGGGGGGAGGCGGCGGGTTTGGAGGAGGAGGCGGGTCGTTCGCCCTGGAAGTGGCGGAACCGCTCACGCTGAACACGGAGGCCCATGCGTCCCAGGCGAATATGGATATTTTCTCGGGCGAGCCTGAAAAACAGCCCTACAGTTATGTGACGGAGAAAGACATCATCAGCATCCTCCTCTTGTTGAAGGATGAGCCGCCCATGCATCTGTCCATCATCGCCTATTACATGCGGGCGGAACTGGCGGCCCCCTTCATCGCGGGCCTGGACGCCGCCGTGCGCAAGCAGGTGGTGGAGCAGTTGGCGGCCCCGCAGTTCTTGATGCGGGAGGAAGTCAAGTCCCTCGGGCAGACGCTGAAGCAGAAAGTGCGGGGCATCATCTACGGCGTGGACCAGTTCTTCGCCATTTACGATTCCATAACGCCCAACGCGCAGGCCGAGCTCATGAAGGCCCTGGAAGCCCAGACGCCGGCCCTGGCGGAGAAGATGCGCAACGAAGTCTTCACCTTTGACGACGTGATGTCGCTGGAGTCCGGCGCCATGCGGATGGTGTTCCGCGAGGTGCCTTTGAGGACCTTGGGGATCGCCCTCATGGGGAGCGCGGCGCCCATCCGGGACCGCGTGTTGAGCGTCCTGCCCTCCGGCGCGGCGGAGATCATCCGGCAGGAGATCGAGCTGAACGCTACGAAGAACCAGAGGGCCATCGACGAAGAGCGCAAGAAGATCGTGGCCGCGGTCCGTCGCCTGGTGTGGGATAAGAAGATCGTGATGCCCACCCGGGGGAGGAGC
>JACQPF010000313.1 GCA_016207625.1 Elusimicrobiota bacterium
ACAACGCCATCGACGCCATGTCCCAGCACGGCACCCTCACGCTGAATTCCCGGCTGATGAGACGGGACGGGAGCGATTGGATCGCCATCGACATCTCCGACACCGGCGCCGGAATTCCCCCCGAGATCCGGGAGAAGATCTTCGAGCCTTTCTTCACCACGAAAGGCGAGGGGAAAGGCACGGGGCTCGGCCTGTCCCTGGTGCATGAGATCGTGCGCAAGCACGGAGGCAGCATCGAAATCAAAAGCGAGATCAGCAAAGGGACCATCTTCACCGTCCTCATCCCGGTCCAAACCCCCTAAAAATCACTCTGCAGTGTGGAAAGTTTGGCTGGCGTCCCAGTCGGCGTGAAGGCGTTCGACGTCTTGGATCATGGCTGCGAATTTCGACAGGAAGAGGGCCTCGGCCTTTTCCAGGTCGTCCGGCCGTCCGCGGGACGGCGCCTCGAACCGGGACAAGGAGTCCTGCATGCGGGCGGATTCCGCGCGATTGATCCGGACGTGGACCCGTTCGTGTTCCCGGACCCGCCGCGACGGGGGCTCGTAAAAACGGACGGAATTGTCCACGCGCACTTTCACGCGGCGCGCACGGATGCGGCCTTCCTCTTCCGAGAGAAGATAGCGGACCGTGAAGCGGCCGCGGGTGAGCGCTTTCACAGCGGCATAAGAATTAGCCAGCCCGCCGGCCAGGAAGAGGAAAAGGAGAACGGTAGAATAAAAACGTATTGACAACACTGTGCGTTCCTTTTACCCTTAATGTAACAATTTAATGGATAGACGGGGGAAAACATTCTCAAGCGTTTTTCTGTTTTCATTTTATGTTCGGCGTTCCTCTTTTCAGGATTTGAGGCCTGGGCCCGCCCTCTTCCGTCCGCCGGGGCGCGCGCTCTCGCGCTTGGGAACGCCTATGCGGCGGAAGACGAAGACGTCAACGCCCTCTTCTTCAATCCGGCGGGCCTCTCAGGCCTCACGGGCCCCCAGCTTTCCCTCAACTACGGCCGCTTGGACATGGGGACCGCCAACACCCTCACGGAAGGCCATGCCGCCTACGGAATGCCGGCGCAATTGAGCGGACGGCCCATCTTCGCCGCAGGGGGCTTCCTGGGCCAATCCATCGCGCCGGGCGTCCATCAATTCGATCTCTATGGCGGCGCGGCGACGGACGTTCCCACCCGCGGGCGGGTCCCATGGCCCGTGCGCGGCGGCGGGGCGTTGAAGATCCGGAGCCAAAACGGCGGCGCCAGGGACCCCAACATCGGAAAGAGCAAGATGAGTTTCGGTTTGGACGCGGGCGTCCTCGTGAAGTTCCGGGAGGACCTGACCGTGGGAGCGGCTTTGCGGGACCTGTTCCCTTCGGGGGCCCATCCGCAGGGACCTCAACTCCGGACGGGCTTGCGGTATCGCCACGATCCCCGGATCCTCCTGCTGGCGGACCTGGAATTGCGGCGGAACCTGACCGCCCTTCGGGCGGGCGTGGAGTGGTTCCTGTATCGAGACCTCCTCCGCCTGAGGCTGGGCAACGGGTTCGGCAGCGGCACCGTGGACCACATGGCCGTGGGGGCCGGGTTCAATTTCTCGCCGGCCCAGATCGACGTGGCCTATTTGATCCCCATGAAGACGTTCAACGACCGGTCCGACCAAGTCCGGATTTCCCTGGTGTACCGGTTCAACGCGCCGAAGTTCTCCGAGCTGTATTTCGACCGCGCCTTAGACATGGCCGAGGAATTGGACCGGAAAGTGGCCGACCTGGAGGGGAAGCAAGCGCAGTTGAAAGCGGCCGTCGACGATTTGGAGCAGGCCCGCCGCCTGGCGGAAGAGGAGCTGGCCCGCGCCAGCGTGCGAAAGACGGAAGAGCTGCGGGGCTTGGAAGAGAACCTCCTCCAGGCGCAGGCGCGCGCCTCCGACGCGGAAAAACGGGTCCGCGAGCTGGAGGGAAAAGTCCAGGCCGCCGAGGAAACCCTCCGGCGGGCCGACCGGGTCCAGGCGCAGCAGCGCCGCGCGGCCGAACCGAAACCCGAGGGGCCCGTCGTCCGCACGCACATCGCCCAGGCGGGGGAATCCCTCCGGTCATTGGCGGAAAAATATTACAACGATCCGGAGCGATGGGAAGCGATCTACAACGCCAACCGCGACAAGGTGGACCGCGGCCGCCCCATCCCCGGGGAGAAATTGGTGATCCCGTGAGCCCGGCCGGGAACCAGGAGAAAACGCGCGCCTTCGGATGGACCGACGCGCTCCATAGGGCCAAGGAGAAAATGGTCAAGGTGCTCTGGGGCCTGGCAGGGATCGCCGAAGGCGAACGCGAGCTGGCCTTGAAAGAAGTTCTCTGGGAAATGGAGGAGCTTCAAAAGAGTTTCCAGGACATCTCCCTCAAGCAGGACGGCTCCCTGCGGATGTATCGCGAGGAAAACGAGCTGCTGCGCTCTCTCCTCGGGACGAACGAGAACGAGCTGCGGGCCCGGCTCCTGGCCTTGGCGCAGGACATCCATGACGCCCGCACGGACCTGATCGCGGCGCAGGACGAGGGGACGGCCCTGCGGAAAAAAGCGGGGGACGCGGCGGAGGCGAATGAAGGACTCCGGCACGATTTGGAAGAAGCTCGCCGGAAAGTGGAGGCTTTGGAGGCGGAGCGGACCCAGGGGTGGCAAAGCGGGATGAGCGGTTTCGCGGATGAGCAAACCGCCCTTCAGCAACAGATGGACCAGCTCAACACCCACCTGAAGGACGTGCAGGGTCTTCTATCGACTCAGACGGAAGAGATGACGCGGGAGAAGCAGGCGGAACTGGCCGCCCTCCAAACCCGGCTTTTGACGGAGATGGAAGGCGCTCTCCGTCAAAAAGAGGAGCTGCTTTGGGCGGAGGAGGACCTGTTCGCCCGCGGCGTGGCGCAAAAATTGCGCGGTGAACTGCAGTCCGCGCGCGGGCGCCTTCAACTGGCCCTGGAGCGGTTCCGTCTTTTGGAGCCGGAGCCGGGGCCTGCCGTCAAGACCTGGGAGCAATGGTGGCGGCTCCTGAAGGTCGGGCCCGGCGAACTGCGCCGGGATTTCCACGAAGTGACGCGGGATTTGACGCAAGCGGTGGAGACGCTGGAGGAATACCTCGCGCTGACCCATCGCCAGGCGGCGCCCCATGAGGACGTCCTCCTGCCGGAGCGGGTCCGGGCCCTGGCGGCCCGGCGCGCCAAGGACCGGACGGAGACCGGAGCGCTGGAGGTCCTCGTGCCGGACGCGCTTCCCGCCGTGCACGGCGACGGGGAGTTCATCGACAAAATTTTGGAGGCGCTTTTGGACAACGCGTTTGAGGCCCTCCCGCGCTCCGGCGGACGCGTGCGGGTGCAGGCGGAGAAGAGCCCCGACGGAAAAGAGGTTTGGGTGTCGGTGTCGGATTCCGGCGCGGGGGTCCCCTTGGGGCAGCGCGACCGCCTCTTCCAGCCGTTTTCGTCGTCGAAATCCGGCCACCGGGGCCTCGGCCTCGCCCGGTCCCGCCGCTACGCGGAGTGGCACCACGGGCGGCTGGAGCTCGTGGAGTCGGGCTCCGGCGGAAGCCAGTTCCGGCTGGCATTGCCTTTACCGGAAAGGAGATCGACGTGACACAAGTGCTCGTTGTGGCCCGCACGCCGTCGGTGCGGGATCTGTTGCGGCAAGCGGTGCAGGAGTCGGGGCTATCGGCGGAAACGACGGAGAACTACGAGTCCGCCGCCGCGGCCATTGAAAAAGAGCCGCCCACGCTGGTGCTGGCGGAAAACCCGCCCGACGACCAGACCATGGAACAACTGCACAAGACCCTGCGCGCCCGCGCGCCGGTGACGCCGCTCATCGTTTTCCTGACGGAGTTGAACAGCGCCGTCGCTTTAAAGCGGATGACGGAGGGCGCTTACGACTGCCTCTGCCCCCCGCTGGCGCCGGGAGATTTCCTGGCCTCGGCGAAGCGGGCGGTGTCCCGCGTGGGGCGGCGGCTCCTCACCTCCGAGCCGATCACGCCTTCGACGTGGTGGCGCCAGCCGGTCACCTACATCAGCCTGGGGGTGCTCGTCTTCGTGGGGCTCCTGGGGCTCGGTCTCTTCGGCCTTTGGGCGCCGCCCTTCCAGATCTACAAATTGGCCACGGAGCATCCGGTGGGCCTGGCCGGCGACAAGAACTCCTTGTGGGTGGCGGACTGGTCGCAGCAAAACCTCACGGCGCTGCGCGTGCAGGGGGATTACGTTTCCATCCTCGAGGTGCACCGGATGCCCGATTCCCAGCCCGTGGCGGTGGCCCTGGCCCCGTATTACATCTACACCGCGTCGGCCGACGGGCGCCTCCGGCGGCACCGGCGGGAAGAGCCGGCGACCGTGGTGGCTTCGGTGCCCGCGCCGGACGCGGTCCCCTCCGGCCTCGCCTGGGACGGGGAGGCCCTCTGGTCCTGCGATTCCGACACGGGGAAGATCTATGAATACGACGCGCGATTGGGCGTGAAGAATTCCTTCGCGTCCCCCGCGGCCAAGCCCGTGGGGCTGGCCTGGCACAAGGGCGCCCTGTGGGTGGCCGACGGGCAAAACAACGTGCTTTGGAAGATGACCCGGACCGGAGCGGAATGGAAAAAGGAAGGCCCCTTCCCCTTGGACGTTTTCGCGCACAACCGCGAACTCAAGCTCAGCGGCTTCTCCATTTGGAAGGACAAGGCCTGGATCGTTTCAGAAAGCGGCGGCGTTCTGGTGCAGCACAGGTTCCGGGAGAAATAGCGTGAAGGAGGAAGACATGACGCCCTTGTTCGATTTCCGAAACGGGCCGCGGCTGGCCACGTCCCTGCCGGTGGCGCTGCGCTTTCCCGACGGCGATTCGCCGGAAGGCTGGGGCCGCATTTACGACATTTCCGCCACGGGGGTGAGGCTGGAATCCCGGTGGCCGCACAAGATCGGGCAGGCGGTCTACCTCACGTTCCTGCCGCGCAACGACATGCGCCTGGAGAATTTCCGCGCGCGGGTGGTGCGGGTGTCCTGGGAAGAGGGGTTCTACCTGGTGGGCCTGGTGTTCGACGAATCGGTGGACCAGGCGTACCTCAAGGACGCCCTCATGGCCCTCATCAACGAAACGTGAAAGCCACCGCCGCCATCCTCATCCCGTTCGACCTGGGCCTGGAGCTCGATTTCGTGGGCAAGGACGCGAAAGGGATCGAGAAGGAGATCTCCAGCCGGCCCGCGGCGAACCTGCAGTTCCAGGGGCTCACGTTCCCGGAGGCCACGCTCACCGCCCAGATCTACAAGTTCGGCACGGGCCTCATCCAGCTGTCCTTCGCCGCGGAGGGGAACCTCGATTTCTTCGCCAACCTCTCCTGCCGCACCGAGCAGATCACCGTCGGGAAGACGGCCATCGCCGCCTGGGCCAGCTCCCTGGTGGACGGACTGATCCTGCGGGCGAAGAAGTTCGCGACCTACCAGTATGAGCGCCGCCTGGAAGAAGTCGACCTCTTCCCCATTTTCATCTTTGAGAAAGGCGCGGTGGAGGAGGCCGACGCCTTCATCTCCGCCAACCACAAGGCCCTCTACGGCATCGTGTCGGGCGAGCCCAACTACGACGCCCTCTCGGACTTCGTCCTGGAGCAGGAGCGGCTCGTCAACTTCGGCTATTACGAGAACGACCTCATCCTCATCAAGCGGTTCGGGGCCGCGGTGTCGTCGGGGGAATCCCACACCATCGTCGAGCTCATCCGCCTGGCCTACGCGCTCTACTGGAACCTCCGCGCCTACAACTTCCTCCTGGACCGGGAGATCGACCAGGCCCAGGCGCTCTTGACGCGCCTCCCGCCCTATTACAAGTTCTGGGGGATGCCGCACCGCTACCAGACTTTCTCTCACGAAGCCCTGGATTTCGTCCGGGACAAGCTGGCCATCGTGGACTCCCTGTACAACGTGTCCGCCAACATCCCGCGCATCGATTCCGACTGGCACCTGCGCACGGTCTATAAGAACGTCGAAAAAGAGTTCGACATCGACGAACTCTCCAAAGCCGTGGATGTGAAGCTGGAACGGATCGAGCAGTCCTACAACTCCGCCCGGGATTTCCTGTCCACCAATTTCTTCATCGCGGTGGAAATCGTGCTGATCCTGTCCCTGGCCTGGATGGTGCTGGACACGTGCCTCCTCTTCATCATCGCCCGGAAATAACGCCGAGCGATTGACAATAAGTGTCTCATTGTCGTAGAATGCTCTGAAACCTCTTATGACCAACGATCCCAATCGCGGCGTTCAATACACACTGGTCGTCATTAAACCGGACGGGCTGAAAAAATCGCTCACGGGGAACATTTTGACGAAACTGGCCGAGGCCCGTCTCCACATCGTGGGGACCAAAGTCCTCCGCGTGACGCGGGAACTCGCCGAGGCTCATTACCAGCATTTGAAGGACAAGCCGTTCTTCAAAGACCTGGTGGACTACATCCAAGGCAAACCCTACGGGAAAGAATACGAGCGCGTCATGGCGATAGTCTATGAGGGCCCCGGCGCCATCCAGCGGGTCCGGCAAATCGCGGGCGCCACGAACCCGGAAGAGGCGGACCCCGTCTCCGTCCGCGGCGCTTACGGCCGCATCACCACGAAGGGCGTGTTTGAGAACGTCATCCACGCGTCCTCCGATCCCACGGACGCCGAGCGGGAGATCAAGCTTTGGTTCCAGCCCCATGAGCTCATCGGGGAGATCTACCCCACCAAGAAAGTCCAACAGCCCGCCCAGGAGATCACGGCCTGGGCCTGAGCAGCCGAAAAGAAAACGCTATGCTGATGCAGCCCTCCAAAACAAAAAATCAAGCGGTCTTGAGTTGGGTCGAGGACATGACCCAACTGTGCAAGCCGAAGGCCGTCGTCTGGTGCGACGGGTCCGAAGAAGAAAGGCAGCGCCTCATCCGGGAAAGCCTGGAGCACGGCGAACTGGAGGAATTGAACCAGGTCAAGCTGCCGGGCTGCTACTATCACCGCACCGCGCAAAACGACGTGGCGCGGACGGAGCATCTCACCTTCATCTGCACCCCCACCCGCGACGAGGCGGGGCCCACCAACAACTGGATGGAGCCGGCGGAAGCCTACCGGAAGCTGTCCGCGATCTTCGACGGGGCCATGCGGGACCGGACGATGTACGTGGTGCCTTTCATCATGGGCGTTCCGGGGTCGCCCTTCCGCAAGGTGGGCGTGGAGCTCACCGACAGCCGCTACGTGGCGCTGAACATGCGCATCATGACGCGCATGGGGGACGTGGCGTGGAAAGAGCTGGGCGACTCGCCCGATTTCACCCGCGGCCTCCACAGCAAAGCCGATTTGGACGAGAAGCGCCGGTTCATCTGCCATTTCCCTCAGGACAACGCCATCTGGAGCGTGGGATCGGGCTACGGGGGGAACGTCCTCCTCGGTAAGAAATGCCTGGCGCTGCGCATCGCCAGCGCCCTCGGCCGGAAAGAGGGATGGCTGGCCGAGCACATGCTGATTCTGGGCGTGGAAAATCCGCAAGGCGAGGTTCGCTACGTCACCGCCGCCTTCCCGTCCGCCTGCGGCAAGACCAA
>JACQPF010000027.1 GCA_016207625.1 Elusimicrobiota bacterium
GTCGTAGACCACCCGGTTCACGCCCCGCACCTCGTTGATGATGCGCGAGGAGATCCGGGCCATCACGGTGTCGGGCAAGCGGGCCCAGTCCGCCGTCATGGCGTCCACCGAGTTCACGGCGCGGAGCGCCACCGCGTTTTCGTAGGTGCGCTCGTCCCCCATCACGCCGACGCTGTTGACGGGGAGCAAGACCGCGAAGGATTGCCACAACTTCTGGTAGAGGCCCGCCGCGCGGATCTCCTGCTCCACGATGAGGTCCGCTTCGCGCACCATGCGCAGCTTCTCCTCCGTGATTTCGCCGAGCACGCGCACCGCCAGGCCCGGTCCGGGGAAAGGCTGACGGGTGAGGATCTCTTCCGGCAGGTTGAGGGTCCTGCCCAGCGCGCGCACCTCGTCTTTGAACAGGAAGCGCAGGGGCTCCACCAGCTTCATCTTCATCCGCTTGGGCAATCCGCCCACGTTGTGGTGCGTCTTGATGGTGGCAGAAGGGCCTTTCACGGAAACGCTCTCGATCACGTCCGGATAAAGGGTGCCTTGGGCGAGGAACCGGACGTCCTTCAGCCGCTTGGCGTGCTCCTCGAACACGGCGATGAACTCGTGGCCGATGATTTTACGTTTCTTCTCCGGATCGGTGACGCCCTTCAGCTTGTTGAGGAAGCGCTTGCGCGCGTCCACAATGTGCGTCACGTACCCTTGCGCCTTTCCGAAGACCTTCCGGACGCGCTCTTCCTCGCCGGCGCGCAGGAGCCCGTTGTTGACGAAAATGCAGATGAGCTGCTTGCCGAGGGCTTGGTGCAGGAGGGCGGCCGCCACGGACGAATCCACACCGCCGGAGAGGGCGAGGATCACCTTCTCCTTTCCCACCTGCCCGCGGACCTGCTTGATCTGCTCTTCGGCGAAGGAGGACATGGTCCAGTCCGCTTTCTCGTTGCACACGCGGAAAAGATAGTTGGACAGGATCTGCTTGCCGAGGGGCGTGTGGTGGACTTCCGGGTGGAACTGGACGGCGTAGAGCTGTTTCTCCAGGTGCGAGCAGGCGGCGAAAGGCGCGTTGTCCGTCTGCGCCAGCGAGACGAACCCCTTGGGCAGGCGCCGGGCGGCGTCCCCATGGCTCATCCACACGGACAGGCCCTTCGGCAAGTCGCTGAACAGGGCGTTCTGATGCACCACAGTGATCTCGGCGGGCCCGTACTCCCGCCGGCGGGATTTCTCCACCTGCCCCCCGAAATGCGACACCATGAGCTGCAGCCCGTAGCAGATGCCCAGGATGGGGATGCCCATCTCGAAGATCTGGTCGTCCGGACGGGGGGCCTGTTTTGCGGTGACGCTGGACGGCCCTCCGGACAGGATGATGCCCGACGGGTTCGACGCCCGGATCTTCTCCATCGGGTGGTTGTAGGGATGGATCTCGCAAAACACGTTCGCCTCTCTCACCCGGCGGGCGATGAGCTGCGTATACTGCGAACCGAAGTCCAGTATGACGATCATTATTTCTTCCCCATCCCCACCTTTTGAGCCTGCTGGAAGAGCTTGCCCTCGTGTTTTATCTCGGGGGCAATAATGACCTCTGTGAGCTGCATTTCCTTGATGTTGGAGGCTCCCACGGCCCCCATGCAGGTGCGGAGCGCGCCCACGAGGTTCTGCGTGCCGTCGTCCAGGCGCGCGGGCCCGAAGAGGATCTCTTTCAGCGTGCCGATGGTGCCCACCTTCACGCGCGTGCCGCGCGGCAGGTTGTGGTGCGGCGTCGCCATGCCCCAATGGTAGCCGAGGCCCGGGGCGTCTTCCGCGCGGGCGAAGACGGACCCGACCATCACGGCGTCCGCGCCGGAGGCGAAGGCCTTGCAGATGTCTCCGCCCGTGGTCATGCCGCCGTCGGTGATGATGGACACGTACCGGCCGGTCTTTTTATAGTAGAAGTCCCGGGCGGCGGCGCAGTCCACCGTCGCGGTCACCTGGGGCACGCCGAGGCCCAAAACGCCCCGGCTGGTGCAGGCGGCGCCGGGCCCCACGCCGACCAACAACGCGGCGCAGCCGGTTTCCATGAGGTCCAGGGCGGCGCTGTAGGTCACCACGTTCCCGATGATGACCGGCATCTTGATCTTCTCGCAGAACTTGGCGAGGTTCACGATGGGCCCTTTGGAAGACTTGTATTTCGCCGTGGTGACCGTTCCCTGCACCACGATCATGTCCGCCCCGGCCTCGGCGGCCAGCGCGCCGACGCGCTCGGCGTTCTGGGGGATGCAGCTCACCGCGCACGGCACGCCGCCCTTTTTAATTTCCTTCACGCGCTGGGAGATCAGCTTGTCTTTGACGGGCTCTCGATAGATCTCTTGCACGAGCTTCGTCGCCGCCTCGGGGTTGGCCTGGGCGATCTTCTTGAAGAGAGGCTTGGGGTTCTCGTAGCGGGCCTGGATGCCGTCCATGTTGAGCACGGCCAGGCCGCCCAGATGTCCCATGGAAACGGCGAAGTTCACGTCCACCACGCCGTCCATGGCGCTGGCCAGAAAGGGGATCTGCAGCTTGACGGGGCCCAGCCGCGTGGACACGTCCGTGTCCTCCGGGTTCAGCGTCGTGGTCCCAGGAACAAGCGCAATCTCGTCAAAGCCATAGGCCCGCCGGGCCTCCCGATCTCGTCCGATGAAAAAAGCCATTCTTTATCTCCTCCTGAATCTTTTTGTTTACTTCACGACCAGAATCGAACACTGTCCGCCGAAACCGTCGCTCTCGAACTCCTGGGCCGACGGGTCCGGCAGCCACTGCGTGTTGTTCACCAAAAATTTGTAGCGGTAGCGGCCCGGCTTGATGGAGATGGCGATCTCCCACTCGTTCCCCGAAGGGAGGCGCGTCATGAGGTGGGTGCGCTTGTTCCAGTTGTTGAAGTCCCCCACCACGCAGACCTGCTGGACGTGCGGATCGTCCGACTTCAAGGTGAAGATGGTGGGCTGGAAAAGGCTCACGCGGTTCCCGCCGAACTCCTTGGCGCGGTAGAGCACCTCGTCGGCCGCGGAGATGAGGTCGTCTCGGTTCTTGGCGTCCACCGGGTATTGGGCGAGCCCGATGCTGATGGTCACGCCCATCTCGTAACAATTCTCCTCGATCTGCTTGCGGATCTTCTCGGCCACGGGGGCGGCATCCATGCGCGCGGCCTTCGGGAGGATGAGGGCGAACTCGTCCCCCCCGTAGCGCGCCACGATGTCGGAGTTGCGCACGCAGCTCCTCACGATCCGGCCCACTTCCTGGAGCAGGAGGTCCCCCGCTTGATGGCCGTGCTTGTCGTTGAACTGCTTGAAGTTGTCCAAATCCGACATCATGAGCGTCACGCCCACCTTGAGCCGGTTGGCGGCCTCCAGGATGCGGGTGGTCTGCTCCATGAAGTAGCGCCTGTTGAAAAGGCCCGTCAGGGAATCGGTCCGGGCCAGTTTCACGGTTTGCCGGAACTCGCTGGACTTGATGACGCGCGGCGCGTAGAGGAGCTTCCGGACGTTCAGGAGGTAATCGATGGCGGCCACCCGGATGCCCACGTTGCGGCCCAACTTCTCGCTCATGAGATATTTGTGGGTGATCATCTGGCCCCACATCGTTTTCGCCTGGGCCTCGGGGTACCTCTCCGACGTCAGGTAAAAAAGGACGTCGCTGTAAAAGATGTCTTTCTTCTCGGTCCGGAGGCGCTCCATGAGCCGCTGCGTGAGGTCCGTGGCCGAGATGTCTCCGGCCAAGGACTCCACGATCCGGTGGCCCTTGTCCTCCAGGTCCGCCAAGTCGGTGAGATAGGTGATGCTTCGCTCGTCTAGGTCCATTGTATTTATCATTCGCGCCGAACCTCCGTTTTAAGGATTTTTACAACTTCGGCAACGTGATCTCGGTTTGTTTTTGGTATTTCCCCTTGCGGTCCGCGTAGGATGTTTCGCAGACCTCATCCGACTCGAAGAACAGCACCTGCGCGATGCCCTCGTCGGCATAGATCTTGGCCGGCAAGGGCGTGGTGTTGGAAATGCCCATGGTGACGAACCCCTCCCACTCGGGCTCGAAGGGAGTGATGTTCACCAGGATCCCGCAACGGGCGTAGGTGGATTTGCCGGTGCAGACCGTCAGGATGTTCCTCGGGATCCGGAAATACTCCACCGACTGGGCCAGCACGAAGGAATGCGGCAGGATCACCGCGAACTCCTCGACCGTCGCGTCTTCAAAAGCGGCGGCATCGAACCGCTTCGGATCGTTGAACCCGGCGGCCGCAACGCCCTTGAAGATCTTGAACTTGCGCCCCACCCGCATGTCGTAGCCGTAGCTGGATAAGCCATAGGAGATGACCCCTTCGCGCTTTTGGCACTCCACGAAAGGCTCGATCATCCCATGCTCGAGCGCCATGCGGCGGATCCAACGGTCGGATTTGACGGACATGGAGACCCCCTCCTTCTCCTTTATGAGCACTCCGAATGGCCGCAGTCGTGGCAAGTGACGCCGGAACAACCGCTCTCATGGGCCACGTTCGAGGAATAGCACACCGGGCAGTAGAGGGCCAAGGACTGGTCCCACAGCTCCAGAGGCTTGGGCTGGGAGACGGCCCGGGCAACGCCGGTGGACTCCAGCTTCCCCGTCTTGTGCAGGTGCGCCCGGAGGGCGATGGCGATGGCGTGGGGAATGGAATCCACCCGCTGCGCGCCGAAGCCGTAAGGCCGGTCGCCCTTCACGGAGTTCAGGTGCTTGAGGATCCTCACCGGGTCGCCCCCGTTCTCCAGATACTTCGAGAGCAGGATGCCCACGATGGCCGTCAGGCCCGACAGCTCCGTCCCCACGGGAGGCAGGTTCGTGAAGATGCGGTAGGGGCCTTCGTTGTCGTAGTCGATGTGGACGTGCAGGGGGCCGTTGCCGGTGCGGATCTCGAAATACTCGGAGGAGATGCCCTGCGAGAGGTCGCGGGGCTTGGGCCCCGGCGCGCGTTCCACTTTTTTCTCGCCGGAGGCGCCGAGGTTGAGCACCTGCTGGGTCTTGGAGCCGTCCCGGTAGATGGTGGTGCCCTTGCACCCCAGCTTGTAGGCCAGCTTGTAGGAATTCTTCACGTCCTCCACCGTGGCGGAGTTCGGCATGTTGATGGTTTTAGAC
>JACQPF010000314.1 GCA_016207625.1 Elusimicrobiota bacterium
CACCGCCGAGACCACGCCCACCGTCACGGTCTGGGCCAAGCCGAAGGGGCTCCCCAGCGCGATGGCCCAGTCCCCCACTCGGACCTCATCGGAGTTCCCCAAGGACGCCGCCATCAATTCATCTTTGGGCTGAATTTTCACGATGGCCAAGTCCGACCGGCGGTCGGTCCCCACGATTTGCCCCGTGTAGACCTGTTCCGCCCCGGCGTCGGGCACTTTCACGGTGATGTCCTGAGCTCCCCTCACCACATGCTCGTTGGTTAAAATCAGGCCGCTCGAATCCACGATGACTCCCGACCCCATCCCTTGGAGCTTCCGCGGGACCTGCCGCGGCAGGGAATCCGGGCCGGGCCTGGGGCCGGGCGATCCGAAAAATTCACGGAAGAATTCCTCGAAGGGGTCGCCGAAAAAGAATTCCGGCGGGGCCTGGGCGGATTCCAACTGCATCGTTGTCACGCTCACCACCGTGGGCTTCACCAATTCGGCCACCCGCGCGAAAGACCGCTGCAGTTCCGCCACCCGCGGCTCCGCCGGGACGGGCCTGTCGCCGCCAGGCGCGTGCCCGGTTTGTAGGACGGGCCGGACCGTCACGGGACGCCGCAAATCGGCCGATCCGCCGTCCTGCGCGCGCAACACCGCAAACGGCGCCAGCCAAAAGATCAGGAACCAGGAGAACCATCTCATACCAAGATCGACTCCTCATCCATTTCGTCTTGTTCCGGTTCTTCTTTGCGATCGCTGTTGTCGTCCGGCGGCTTCCCGGCCGGGTCGCCCGGGGAGGGAGACGTCGGTTCCCTCTGCGCCGGAAGCTCAACCGGGAGCTCAACCGGGATCTCAAAGAGGTCCCGTTCTGTCCCTCCCTCGGTCATGCTTCCCAACGGATCCGCGGGCGCCGGGACCTCCCGGGCTTCTTCGCGCAATCCCAGAAAGAGAGTGGAAACCCCGAAATTCAGGGCCACGCTTAACGCCAACAGAATGGTTGGTTTCACGGATTGCCTCCCTTGGCGGAATCGGTCGGCATGCAGGATGGTCTTCACTTAAGGATAGTAATATCTGACGCATGGCGGTATCAGCCGATTCTTATTCTGCTGTCGGAACTCGAGAGGGCGGAGGAGCATCCGGCCCTCTGGGCCGCCGACTGTCCTCGGAGCTTTGCGGAGAGGGCTTGCTTTTTTTTCTAGAAGATTTATCATATAGATATACGCAGGGCCATGGGCGCAACCCCAGACTGTTCCTCCTTCCGCTTTGGCCCGCTCTCCCACACCATCAACAGCGAGCCTGAACGTTCGGGTTTTGATGACCTTCTCGTCCCTCGTGAGGTGCCGAGAAATGCAAAAAGAAATCCGCCGGCGTTCATTCCGCGCTTTCCTGTGCCTGGTCCTCATCGGCTCCTTAACGCTTCCGTCCCTCGGCCAAAACAAAGTCATCGTCGACAACTCGGATTGGAACGTCATCTCCACCGAGCACTTCCATATCCATTACACGGCGAAATCGGAGCCGCTGGTCCCTTTTGCGGCCCAGTACCTCGAGGAGGCCTATCGCATCGTGACGGCCCGACTCGCCATGCCGATCCCCAAGAAGATCCCATTTTTCCTCTTCGCCACGCACAACCGCTTTGAGGAGAACAACATCGCCGACGTGGACGAAGGGACGGGAGGCGTGACGGAGGCTTTCAAGAACCGGCTGTCGGTCTACAACGACGGGAGCCTGTTTTGGCTCAAGCACGTCATCTTCCATGAGTTCGTCCACGTCGTGCAGTTCGAGACCTTGTACGGCGGGTTCTGGAAATCGGTGCGCCTTTTGAAGTCCCCTTTCTACCCCATGTGGTTCACGGAAGGACAGGCGGAGTATGAGACGGAGGAACTCGACCGGGGGACCGAGGACCTCTACTTGCGGGACGCGGCCGCGAGCCAACGCCTGTATCCCCTCTCGGCCCTGCACGGGTTCAGCCACATGCGTCCGCATGAGGTGACGTTGGCGTACAAACAAGGCGCCGCGGCGGTCCGTTTTCTCGACCAGGAATACGGCGGCGAAAACTCCCGGCTTCTCTTGAAGCTCATGAAGGAAGACATCGGCCTGACGTCCCTGGTCATGGAGCTGACCCGCCAGGACTTCGCCGTCTTTGAGAAACGCTATTTGGAATACCTCTCGGATTATTACGCCTGCCAGACCGAGGGCCTGGAGGAACCCGAAGCGTACGGCCGCCGGTTGACGCCGTCCGATATCCTGCCCGTTTTCAACACGAGCCCCGCCATCTCTCCCGACGGGCGTTTTTTGGCGTACCTCACCGACCGGCATGGGACGCGGGAGCTGGTCCTCTACGACTTCCAAGAGCAAAGCCACCGGATCCTGGCGGGACGCGAGTGGCGGAAGCTGGAGAACATCCAGGCGGAGGGGCGGGCCATTTCGTTCTCGCCCGACGGCCGGACCCTGGCTTTCGTCGGGGAAAAGAGACAACGCGACTTCCTTTACCTCTACGACATCAAGAGGGACCGGCTCCGGCAGGTCCGCACGCCTTTTGAGCAAATCCGCTCGCCCGCGTTCCACCCAGCGCTCCCCCGGCTGGCCGTGGTGGGAATGAGCCGCGGGTTCAACGATCTCTATGAAATATCGACGGAAGGCGGGGTGCTCCGCCGCCTGACGAACAGCTTGACCGACGAAAGCGACCCTATGTATTCCCCCGACGGCCGAACGCTGATCTTTTCGGAAGAAGCCGTGGCGCCCGAACTGCACGAACACGGTCCCGAAAGGAACCTGGCGGCCCTTTCCCTGACGGAGCGATCCGCGGACCCGGTCCCGTTGACGGACATGCCGGGGAGCGAGACCGCGCCCGTTTTCACCCCGGACGGGCGCTCGATCGTCTTCGTCGCCGGCCCAAGCTCCATCTCCAACCTCTACCGCCTGGATCCCGCAAACGGCCGCTCCCCCGCGGCACTTCTGGCTGGCGCCGTCGGCCGTGTGACTCAGTTGACGCGCGTCATCGGCGGCAATTTCACGCCCGTCCTCTCGCCCCGGGATCCCTCCCGCATGGTTTTTGTGAGCTTCCGAAAGACTTCGCAAAACATCTATTTGGCCAACCCCTCCTTGATGGACCCTTCGGTTTCTCTCGCGGAGCTCCCCGCCCAACCGTCCTCTCGGAACTGGTCTACGCTGGACCCCACCGCCACCGAGGAGAACACCGCGCCGCCCACCGAACCCGTTATCGCGCAGCGGCCGACGGCGCCAGCCAGAAGTGCCGCGGGGGAGCGGCCGACGGCGCCAGCCGATCCCTTACACAGGGTTCCGGGGACGGCGGCGGGCCGGGACTTGTTTACGGGGGATCCCCGCGAGTACCGGTTTCACGCTTCCACCGATTTGTTTTTCCCCCTCCTCTTTTACTCAACGGAAGGCGGCCTGTTCGTGGGCGGCTTCTGGCAGTGGTCGGACTACCTGGGCAACCATGGATTGCAGACGACCACGGAATACGCCTCCGGCGATGATTCATTGGATTACCAGATCCAATACCAATACAAAGCCTTTCGCCCTCAGTTCTTCTTGACGTCGCAGGGTCAGCAGTTCTACCTCGATTTCGAGCGGACCGCGCGGACAAGGGAATACACGCACGCGTTGACCGTCTCCTATCCCTTCGACCGCTTCCACCGCCTGGACGGCACGGTGGGCACGGTCTTCCGAAAAGAGACATACGGCCTCTTCCCCGAGTTCAACCAGGAAGAGCGCGAGAACCTCTTCGCGGCCTCTCTCACGAGGGAAACCGTCATCGGCCGCTACCTGGCCGTCACGTCCGGGAACCGGTCGCAGTACACCTATCGCGCGGCGCGTCCCGTCTTCGGCGGGGACTTGTCCTACCAAACGCACGTCTTTGAGCTGCACCAATTCACCCCGACGGGACGGGAAGGCACCGTCGCCGTCCGCTGGCTCTCGGGCCTCAGCGAAGGCCGGAACCCGCAATCCTTCCGGCTCGGCGGCAGCGATCGATTGAGGGGCTATTCCCGGTTCGGCGCGGCCAATGAGGCGTCCCGGTTCACGATCGCGAACCTGGAATGGCGGCCCCTCTTGACGTACATCAACTACAACGGATGGTTCCTCTTCCCGGATGTTTCCCTCAAGGCGCTTTACGGCGCCCTCTTCACCGACATCGGCTACGGTTGGGCGCGCTCCGAGA
>JACQPF010000316.1 GCA_016207625.1 Elusimicrobiota bacterium
GCCAAGGAGTTCGTGGCGGCCCGGCCGGATGAGGGCGGGGCGTTGGTGCTGAGCCGGTTCACCGGGGCCGCCCGTGAGCTGCGGGACGCCTTGATCGTGAACCCTTATGACACCGAGCAGTTGGCCGACGCCATTCATGCCGGGCTTGAAATGCCCGTTGAGGAACAGGCTGCTCGCATGCGGCGGATGCGCGAGGTGGTGCGGGAGAACAACATTTATCGATGGGCGGGGAATTTAATTGAGGCGTTGACGAAAATACAGACGGCCCCCTCACCGGCGGGGAGGTGAGGGTTGGAAAATTTTTGGCGTTCCTGGCCCGGCCTTCGCAGGCGTTTGAGCCGTGCGCGAAAAGTCCTTTTCTTGTTGGATTTCGACGGGACGTTGTCTCCATTGGCGCCTTTGCCGGAAAAGGCCCGCATTCCGGAAGGGGTTCGGCGCACGCTCCTCGGCTTGTTGCTGCCGCCCCATGTTCATGTGGCGATTTTGAGCGGCCGCCCGGTGGCGTATTTGGCGCGCTGTTTTGAAAAGCGTGGGTTCGTTTACGGCGGGAACCACGGCCTGGAAATGAAAGGGCCGGACTGGCATTACAAGAATCCGAAAGGGGAAGCCTTGAGGCCGTTGATTCAAAAATTGGCGGCCCGGTTCCGGGTCCCCGTGTGGAAAGTTCCAGGGGCGCGCCTTGAGAACAAAGGGTTTTCGTTGTCGTTGCACTACCGGCGGGTGCCGCACGAGCATATGGACGGGTTCCACCGGCTTGTGGGGCGGTTCCGGGAACGCACGGGTTCGCTTCCCGTGCGCTGGATGGAAGGGCATAAGGTGTGGGAGCTCCTGCCCGGCGTGGCCTGGGATAAGGGGCGGGCCGCCCGAGCCCTCCTCAAGAGGTTCAGCTCGCCGTTCTCGATCGCTTTGGGGGACGACCGGACGGATGAGGACATGTTCCGCGCGCTGAAGGGGAGAGGGATCACCGTACAGGTGGGACGGAAACGCGGATCCTTCGCCGGGTATTACTTGAACGGCCAGGCGGAGGTCCCCCGATTCCTCAGGGAAATGAAGAGGGTCCTCACGTGAACGGCGCTTCGCGGCCTTTCCGGTTCTTCACACGGCTGACGCTCACCGTCGCCACGGGGCAGAAGGCGGCTACGCCCGTGCAACTGTTGGACGGGTTGAAGTATCAGCCGGATTCCGTGATCTATCATCACACGCACCGGTTCCTTTGGCAGCATCAGCACCTCGTTCCCGAGCCGCCCAACGATTTCGCCCATTGGGTCACGCATGTGCTGCAGGAGGAGCGTTTGGGCGAAAAATTGGCTGCCGTGGACACGGTGCGCTTTTCGTCTTTGGGGGACCTCCGCCGCTCGTTGGCGGGCGCGGTGGAAGACCATTTGAAAGAGTCCGCGAGATCCCGTGCCGCCGCGGAAGGGAAAGAGTTTCATTTCCTGCGGGCGGTGAAGTTTTCGGTGCCGACTCCTCATTCGGCGAGGACCTTGGACGAGTTCGCGGACGGCCTCAAAAAAGTCAGCATTTCAAGCCTCTACCTCCATGTTTTTGAGGCGCGCCTGCGCAACCCCGGCGGAGAAAACGATTTCTCGCTTTGGCTTGACCAGCTCGGATTGAAGGGACTGGCCGAAGCCGTGGCCGCGCTGGACCCCTACACGCAGACGCTGGAAGGCCTTCGGCGGGACATACTTCGGTTTATTGCCGAGGTGAAATGATGTCTCGCTTGGAGGATTATCGTTCGATCGTGGGTGGCGACACGTTGGAGGAGCTTCGCGTGTTGGGCCGTTCTTTGGCGGGGCGGACCGTGCTCAACGTCAATTCCACGGCGGTGGGCGGCGGGGTGGCCGAGATCTTGAGCTGGATGGTTCCCCAGCTCAATGAGCTGGGCGTGGAAACCCGTTGGGACGTCATTCAAGGCGGCGAGGATTTTTATCAGGTCACAAAGATGATCCACAACGCCCTGCACGGCGCGCCGGTGGATATTCCTCCGGAATCTTTTAGATTATATGAGGACACCCTGGACCAAAACATGGGGCGGCTGGCGTTGGACGCCGACATCGTTTTCGTTCACGATCCCCAGCCGGCGGGCCTTGTGAAGTGCCGCTGGAAGAAAAAGAACCGATGGTTGTGGCGATGCCACATTGATTTGTCGCATCCACAGCCGGCTGTTTGGAGGTTTTTGAAGCCCGCCGTGGAGCAGTTCGACGCCTGCGTGATCTCCGCGCCGGCGTTCGCACAGGCTTTGGCCATTCCTCAGATTTTGGCGGCGCCCTCGATCGATCCCTTCAGCGAAAAGAACCGGGAGCTCGCCGAGCCCGAGGTGCGCTCAATTTTGGACCGGCTGGGAGTTCCGGCCGACAAGCCTCTCGTGACGCAAATATCGAGGTTCGACAGGCTGAAAGATCCCGTCGGGGTGATTGAGGCGTTCCGGAAAGTGAAACCTTTCGTCAAGGCCCGGCTCCTCTTGGCGGGCGGCTCGGCCGACGACGATCCGGAGGGGGCCCAGGTGTTGGCGGAGGTGCGGGAGCTGGCGAAGGGCGACCCCGACATCCTGGTCCTCAACCTCCCTCCCACCAGCCATTTGGAAATCAACGCCATCCAAAGGGCCTCCGCGGTGATCCTGCAGAAATCGTTGAGGGAAGGGTTCGGGCTCACGGTGACGGAGGCGCTTTGGAAGGGGAAACCCGTGATCGCAAGTGCCGTGGGGGGAATTCCGCTGCAAATCACCCATGAGCATTCCGGCGCCCTCGTGCACACCGTGGACGGCGCGGCTTGGTGGCTGAAGCGGTTATTGAACGAGCCCGGTTATGCGAAAAAACTCGGCGAGGCCGGCCGGGAGCATGTTCGGCAAAACTTTCTTCTCACGCGCCACCTCAGGGATTACCTCCTGGCCTTCCACTTCCTCTATAACCCAGACGCCGACATCATACGGTTGGGATAAAAAGAAGAGGTTTGGGAGGCACCGTGACGGTCTATTGCGGGGGACCGGTTCCGGATCAATAATTATAGGGACACGATGTCGAACGACACTTTGTTGAGGATTTATTGCGGATCGAAATTTAGCGCGGCTTGTTGTTCCTTTGTCGTGCTTTCCTGCCTTTTCGTCTTCTCGGTTCCCCGGATCCAAGCCGCCGCGCCGGGGGAAATCAATTATCAGGGGAAACTGGCCGATTCGGATGGGAATCCCGTCACGGGTAATGTGCCGATGGTTTTTGAAATATATGAAGACGCCGCGGGTGGAAGTCCCATTTACACCGAGACAAGGCCCGGCGTGTCCGTGTCGAACGGCGTCTTCAGCGTCGTGATCGGGGAGGTCACTCCCATTTCAGCTTCAAAATTTCAAGGGGCGGACACGGGCAAATGGCTGCAGGTCACGGTGAATGGAACGCAGCTTTTACCCCGCCAAAAGCTGGTGGCCTCGCCCTATGCTCTGGCCTTGGCGGCGGACGGCGTGGGGAGCGCCGAGGTGAAAGACTACTCCCTTATGCCCGTTGACATTTCGACGACAAGTGACCCCGTGGACGGACGCCTGCTTTCTTATGACGCCGGCAAGTTCAAATGGGTGGACCCCAACGCCGCCAGCCAGTGGGTGACGAGCGTCAATGACATTTACTACAACACCGGGAACGTGGGCATTGGGACGGCGGGACCGAGCGCGGCCCTGCACATCAAGGCGGGAACAAGCAGTTTGGCGCCGCTCAAGTTCACGGCGGGGGCCGGTCTCGCCACGGCGCAGGCGGGGGCGATGGAGTGGGACGGGACGAACCTGTACGTGACGCAGACGGCAGGGCCGACGCGGAAAACAGTGGCGTACGCCGACGCGTTTCAGCCGCTCGACAACGACTTGACGGCCGTGGCGGGGTTGAGCGCGACGGGTTTGGTGGCGCGGACGGGAAGCGGGACGGCGTCGGTTCGGAGCCTTGCCCAGCCTGCCGCGGGAATAACGGTTGCGAATGGGGACGGGGCCGGCGGGAACCCGACGTTGGCTTTGGCGAACGATCTGTCGGCGCTGGAGGGTTTGAGTTCAACGGGGTTAGCCGTGCGGACGGGGACGGATGCCTGGGCGCAGAGGACCATCACGGGGACGTTAAATAAGATCACGGTGACGAATGGGGACGGGGCGGGCGGGAACCCGACGCTGAACATCGGCAGTGACGTGGTGACGTTGGCGGACGCGCAGGTGTTGACCTACAAGTCGATTGGATCGACTGGTTTGACCTTTTCCGGGGCGACCAACGACATCACGACCGGGACGAACGAGCATTTGGCTTTGATGCCGAACGGGACAGGCAGCGTGGGCATCGGGAAAACGGATCC
>JACQPF010000317.1 GCA_016207625.1 Elusimicrobiota bacterium
CTTGATAGGTGCTGTCCTTGCCGCCGCTCACGCCGACGACGCAATCGTAATTGTTGCCGTTCTTGGAGCGATAGTCCTCCAACACCCGGAGCAGCTCTTCTTTCCGCTGGGCCCAATCGACGTCCTTTCGGCTCTCGAAATGCCGGCAGGCGCTGCAGACGCCCTGCTCGTTGAAGTGCAAATCCGGCTTTGTTTCCGGCATGATGCAGCGCCGGCAATATCGAATGTATTTGGTCATGGGGATCACCTCACAAAATATTTAAATCGGTATCGCCAGCCGGTAGCACAACCGGCCCTTCACGCGCTCCAGCCGCTGAAAGACGAACCCAGCCTTCAGAAACGCGACCACGGAGGGGACGTTCTCCGGTTTGATATGGGCCACAAGGGTGCGGACCTTCAAATCCCGCCGGACAAGTGAAGCGGCTATTTTAAGCGCCTCGCGCCCCACGCCGCGGCCCCGAACCTCGGGATCCACGACGAGGTGGACGTTTCCCACCCTCCCGGCCGCCGATGTCACGCGCACTTGCCCCAGGGGCCGGCGCCGGGAATCTTCCATGATGTAAAGTCGCGACGTTTTGTCCGCCAGCGTCTTCTCAAGCCATGCGCCGTGCTCGCGCAAACCGATCTTGCCCGTGTTCAAAGAATTCCGCCGCGTGACGGGATCGTTCCGCCAGCGCCGGAGGTTTTCGCCGTCTTCCCATCGGGCGGGGCGCAACCGCAAATCAGCGTTCGACATCGTCAAAACCCAAAAGCGCGTACGCCGGAAGATCCCGCCGGGCTTTCTTGCCGAGGATCCCGGGATAATTCTCTGGCGCCAGGTCCGTTTCCTTCAAGCCCCCCCGGCGCAGCACGGCCGTGTTGCCGTCGGTCAAAAGCTCTCCCGCGGCCACGGGGCGGACGGTGAAAACGCCGCGGCGGTACTCCCTCAACTCCTGCTCCGCGGCGTGAGGCGCCTTTTGCCCCAGCCCCAGGGCTTTTTCCACCCAGCGAATGCGCTGGACCATGTCCTTCAACTCCGCCGGTTCCACAGCGAAACTGTGGTCGGGGCCCGGCAAACGGTTGGAAAGCGTAAAATGCTTTTCAATCACGCTTGCGCCCATCGCCACGGCGGCCACGGGCGCCGCGACCGGATCCCGGCTGTGGTCCGAGAGCCCCACCGGCAGCCCCCAGTGTTCGCGAAAGGCGGTGAGCACCCGCAAATTCATGGATTCGGGCGGCGCGGGATACTTGGCGGTGCACTGCATCACGCACAGGTCCGGGTTCCCGGCGGCCAAAACGGCTTCCACGGTCTTATGCACCTCTTCGAACGTGGCGCCGCCGGTCGACACCATCAAGGGCTTCCCTTTGCGGGCCGCGTGCCGGACCAGGGGAATGTGGTTCATCTCATAGGACGCGATTTTATGCGCCGCCACAAACGGGTCCAACCGGTCCAGGCATTCCTCGTCGAACGCCGTGGCGAGGAAAAGGATCTTCTTATCGGCGCAGGCCTCGGCGATGCGCGGAATCCAGTCGAAAGGCATTTCCATGTCTTCAATCACCCGGTAGATGGACCGGCTCACGCCGAGAGATTTGAGGTATTCCGGGCTCTCTTCCGTTTTGGGATAAAGCGTTTGGGCCCGGAACACTTGGAACTTCACCGCATCCGCCCCCGCTTGGGCGGCCACGTCGATGAGCTTCAAGGCCTGATCGAATTTTTTGTCGTGGTTGGACCCGGCCTCGGCGATGACGAAGGTGGGCTCGCCGTCCCCCACCCTCCGATCCCCGATTTTAATTTTACGCATGGGACAGCTCCCCCATCAAGGCGTCGGCCACGCGCCGGGCCCCGCGGCCGTCCACCAGGCGCCGCCCTTGAAGCGACATCTTCCGCCGGAAGGCGGGCCGGCCCGCCAACCGTTTGACGGCCGCGCCCACCCGTCGCAGCAAAGCCGCGCTCTCGATTTCCCCCGCTGGAATAATGGCCCCCGCGCGCGCAAAGCCCTCCATGTTGCGCCGCTGGTTGTCCGCCAGTTGAATCGCCACGGTGGGAACCCCCATGTAGGCCAGCTCATACAACGTCTGCCCTCCGCCGGAAACGGCGAGGTCGCACGTTTCCAGAAGCGCTCTCATGTTGGGCGGTGAACGGTGGAGGATGATGCGGGGGTCCCCTGTGCGGACCTGAACCGGGACGTAGGGCCCCGCCACCACATGCAGGCGGACAAACGGCAGGGCTTGCCGCGCCGTTTCCACCGCCCGCTCCAGAAGCCCACGGCCGTTGGCGCCCCCCAACACGACCAGCGCCGTTTTCACGGTCCGCCGGACGGCCTTTTCCGCAGGCGGCGCGAGATATTCTTTGCGCAGAGGATGAAATTTGGGGCCCAACAAGAAACCCGCCGCCGGCGTTCGCGCATAAGAAACGTCCTGGGCGAAAACGGCGCTGTTGAGAACGAAATCGCAAGGGCACCGGACCCGCCCCAAATCATCGATGACGCAAAAAACGCGGGCCGTGCGGCGGAACTTCAAGTAATCGGAGGGGCGGAACCGGTAGGAGTCCGCGATGAGCAAGTCCCAGCGGCCCGTGAGCCTCGTTTGGGCGCCGAACCCCTTTGCGCGGATCCACTCGCGCGTGGGGGCGTCCTCGGTGATGAAGGCCGGTTTCACCCGGTGGAAGCGTTCCAGCGCCTGCGCCAAGGCCATGCACCGGCCCATGTGCCCCAGGCCGATGTCGCGCCCCGCGTCCGCGACGATGGCCGTCCTCACGCGGCCTCCTTCAGGAGCCGAAGAAACGTTTGAATCACCGCCTCCTGCTGCGCGTCGGTCAGCAGGGGATAGATGGGCAAAGAAATGGCCCGGCGGCTGAATTGCTCCGCTTCGGGGCAAAGGCTCTTTTGGTAACCCAACTCCTCATAGTAAGGATGCCGGTACACAGGGATATAATGCACTTGCCCCATCACGCCGGCCTCGCGCAAGTTTCGAAAGACAAGGTCGCGCTTGTCCGCCAAGGGCCCTTCGAGAAGGACCACGAAGAGGTGCCAGGCCGATTCGTCGCCCGGAGCCGGCGGGACAACGGAAAGGTATTGAACGCCCTGAAAAGCGCGAATGTAGCGTTCGGCCAGCGCGCGGCGGCGCCCCATAAACCGGCCCAGTTTCTTCAACTGGGAGAGCCCCAAAGCGCACTGGATGTCCGTGAGACGGGCGTTGATCCCCAAATGCTGCATTTCGTGATACCAGTCGCCCGGAGAGGTGTTCTTCAGCGACGTCTTGGTGATTCCATGGTGGCGGAAACGACGCATCCGCTCGAGATAGCGGGGATCTTTGGTCAGGACGGCGCCTCCCTCGCCGGTGGTGATGGATTTGACCGGATGGAAACTGAAGACCGTGAGATCGGCGTAGCTTCCCGCCGGCTTCCCCGTCCAAGCGGCGCCCAGGGCATGGCAGGCGTCTTCCACCACGATGAGCGACCGCCGGCGCGCGAGGCTCAGAAGGCGGTCCCAGTCACACGGGTGGCCGGCAAAATCCACCGGCGCCAAAATCTTGGTCCGGGACGTGATGAGCGCTTCGGCTTTTTGCGGGTCCATGTTGCCGGTTTTCGGATCGATGTCCGCGAAAACAACCTTGGCGCCGGCCCACAGGGCCGCGTTGGCGGTGGCCGCGAACGTGAGGGGCGAGGTAACGACCTCATCGCCTCTTTGCAGGCCCGCCGCGAAATAGGCCCCTTGAAGCGCGGTGGTGCCGTTGGAAAAAACAACGGCGTGCGGACTTCCGCACGCCCTGGCCAGGGCCTTTTCAAATTCCTCCACCCGGGGGCCCTGGGTCAGGAAATCGGACCGGAGAGCCTCGACCACGGCCTGGACGTCGTCGTCCTCAATGGTCTGGCGGCCGTAAGGGATCATGAATGCGTCAGGCCCTCCACAATTTTGAGCAGTTCGTTCTTCGTCATCCACTGGGTGTTGGTCTCGCTGGAATAGCGGAACTGGGGGGACAGGAACTTGATGTTCTTTACCGTCGGCCGCTCCTGCGGGTCGTAGGACGGCAAGACCACGTATCCGTCTTTTCCGTCGTAGGTGCGCGGAGCCTCATCTTCGGTGATCAGCACCTCGTGGATTTTTTCGCCGGGACGGATGCCCGTCACGTCGATCCGCGCCTGGGGCGCCACCGCCCTGGCCATATCGATGAGACGCATGCTGGGGATCTTGGGCACGAACACTTCCCCGCCCCGCATTTGCTCGATGCACCGGACCACGAACGCCACGCCCTGCTCCAATGTGAGCCAGAACCGCGTCATGCGCTCGTCGGTCACCGTGAGGCGCCCGGTGGAGCGTTGGGCCAGGAACAACGGCAGAACGCTCCCCCGGCTGCCCACCACGTTGCCGTAGCGCACGCAACTGAACCGCGTGGAGCGGGGGCCGGTGTAGGCGTTCCCCTGCACAAAAAGCTTCTCGGCGCAGAGCTTGCTGGCGCCGTAGAGGTTCACCGGGTTCACGGCTTTGTCGGTCGACAGCGCCATCACCCGCGGGATCCCCGCATCGAGCGCGGCATCGATGACGTTCTGGGCTCCCATGACGTTCGTTTTGATGGCTTCAAAGGGGTTATATTCACACAAAGGGACTTGTTTGAGGGCCGCGGCATGAACGACAAGAGTCGCCCCTTCCATGGCGCGGCGCAAACGGTCCTTATCGCGCACATCCCCCAAAAAGAAACGCAGCCTTGGATCGCGGAAACGCTTCTCCATGTCCCACTGCTTCCATTCGTCCCGGCTGAAAATGCGCACCGTTTGAGGTTTGTATTTCTTCAACACGATTTCCGTGAACTTCTGCCCGAAGGATCCGGTGCCCCCCGTCAGCAATATCACTTGGTTCTTCCACGAAAACGCCATGGTCGGTCTCTCCTTATTTATGGGATCATTTTTGTTTTTTTTCAAACATCCAGGTGGTGACGTCATCCCATCCCCGGCGCCGCGACAGGAACCCTTTCCCCAGCAACCGGAGCTCCGGGAACAGCTTCTTGTAAAGAGCCCCGAAGTCCCGCTTAAACAACGCGCCCTGCTGTCCCCGGTAGGGTATTTCGGTCGGCGTCTCGGCGAAATATTCGCCGCAAAGCACGTAACGGCGCGAACATCTGACAATTTCCTGCATCACCAGGGGGAGGAGATCGGGCGGCTGGTGGATGAGCACCCCCATGGTGAACACCAGGTCGAACCGCCCGTCGCGGAAGGGCAAATCCCGGGCCGGAGACCAGAGCACGTTCATCCCCGGATGATCTTTCTTCAGAACCGCCAGGGCCTTTTCGTTGATGTCAATGCCGTACACGTTCCTCGCGGCAAGTTTCCGTTCAAGCCACACCAGGTTGGCGCCCACGTTGCATCCCACTTCCAGCGCGCTTTGGACCGGGTATTTGGACAACAACGTAAACCAAAAGGGCCTCCGGCTGTTGGCGGCATGGAGGTTCCGATCCACGTAATCGGATCCGAACCGCCCCGACCAGAGCTTCTCCAATCGCTGGGCTTCGCTTTTCCCGTTCGTCATATCGTTTTCCTCACAATCCCGTCATTTCGCCCGGCGGTCGTCCAGGCCGAGGCCGTATCTCAAGATGTCGTGAATGTGCAGCACGCCGACGGGACGCCGATGTCCGTCGGTCACGACGAGGGAGGTGATCTTGCTGTTCTCCATCCGCATCAGCGCGTCCACGCCGAGGCTCTTGACGTCGATGGTTTTCGGCGGGCTCGACATGACGTCCCCCGCTTTCTTTTCCAATCGCGCGCTCCCCGCCTGGGCGGCGCGGCGGATGTCGCCGTCCGTGATGATGCCGAACCGGGAGCGCTTCCCGTCTTGGACCACAATGAGGCCCAACCCTCCGGCGGAGATCAGCGGGGCGATCTCCTTGAGCGACTGGTCCGCCCGGGCGCGGGGGAACTCGTGCCGCATCAGCTGAGCCACGGGCGCGTACAGCCGGCCCCCCAACGACCCCGCCGGGTGGAGCGCCGCGAAATCCTTGGCCTGCAGTTTCATGAGGCGGCTGACGGTCACGGCCAGCGCGTCCCCGAGGGCGAGAGCCGCGGTGCTGGAGGTGGTCGGGGCCAGGCCCAAGACGCAGGCCTCCTCTTCCACGCCCGTCGTCAAAATGAGGTCCGCCAACCGGCCCAAACCGCCGCCCGTTCCCCCCACGATGGCGATGATGGGCACCCGGTGGTATTTTTTCGCGACGAGGAGGAAGGACATCAGTTCGCTCGTGTTTCCGCTGTGGGATATGGCGATGAGGAGGTCCCCGGACTGAAGCATGCCCAGGTCCCCGTGGACGCCTTCCGTGGGGTGCACGTAGAACGCGGACCGGCCCAGGCTGGCGAGGGTGCTGGCGAGCTTTTGGGCGATGAAGCCCGACTTGCCGACCCCGGTCGTCACGACCTTCCCGCGGCAGGCCGCCACGGCCTTCACCGCCCGGCAAAAACGAGCGTCCAGGGTCCGGCGCACCACCATCAATGCGTCGGCCTCCTCTTCGAGGACGCGTCGGCCTTCCTGAAGCCACTGCGTGTCGTCGGCATGGTCTCTCATGGGCGGGCGGCTCTTTCGCGATTGACGTGGGTTCATCTGTTTGTCTCCCCTTCCGCTACAGCAGCCCGGACGCGAGGAACCGGGGCGCGACGCGAAGGATTTTCCGCCCCTTGGACAGAAGGGCGCGCAATTCTTGCAGGCGTTTTTTAACGTCGGCTTGCTCGTGGGAAGGCGTCTCCGATTCGATCCGCGCGGCGAGATGCTTGAACCGGTCTTCCGCCAGGTCCATCCGCTTGGAGAGCCCCTCCTGCAGGCGGCGGAGGGCGATCTCTTTCACGTTTCGGTTGGCCTCGTAATGGTCGCGGCGCGAGCCGCTCACCCAGACCGGGCGCACGGCGCCCCAGGACTCCAGGGCCCGCACGTTGATGCTGGCGTTGCCCTTGCTCATGCGGAGGCGCTTCGCGATGTCTTCCAGAGACAGCGGCGCGGGGCTGATGTAGAGCAGTCCGTAGATCTGACCGACGGACCGGTTGAAGCTGAAGCTTTCGGCCAGTTCTCCGATGCATTGCGCGAACTCGTTCTGCGTGGATTCGGCAGGGGACACGGACGCTCCCTTCAGATCATCGTTTAATGCGTTCTAAACGTTATATACACCCAAAAGAGGCGGTTGTCAAGGCCTCA
>JACQPF010000318.1 GCA_016207625.1 Elusimicrobiota bacterium
AGCGCTTCAATTTGTGCGCCCCCACGCCTTTCACGCCCCGCAACTCCTCCAGCGTCCGGGGTTTCAAAGACGCCATCTCCAGCAAAGCGCTGTCGTGAAAAATCACATACGGCGGGACTCCCTGTTTCTCGGAAATCGCCCGCCGGAGCGCGCGCAACCGCTCAAAAAGCTCCGGATCGGCAGGAAGCCCTGTGGAAGCCGCTTTCGCCAGAGCTTTGCTCTTCTTTTTGCCCCGCACGGAGGGTTGAGCGGGCACGCTCAGTTTCACCATCCCTTCGTCCTTGCATAACGCCCTTCCCGCCTCGGTGATGCTCAACAGCGGGTAATCCCCCCGCTCGACGATTTCGAGGAACCCCTGAACGATGAGTTGGTCCGTCCAGGACCTCACCGCCGCCTCGCCCGCCTCCTTCAGCAGACCGAACACCCGGAGCGAATCATGGCCGTTCCGCTTCATTCGTTCGTCGGCCTTGCCCATGAGGAGGTTCACCACGTACCCCGTCCCGAACCGCCCCTCCGTTCGCCAGGCGGCGCTCAAAACTTTCTTCGCCGTCAGGAGAGCGTCTTCCGCCGAAAGGCTCTTCGTTTCTCCCAGGCAAACGTCGCAAGCTCCGCAGCCTTCGCCGTTCCCCCGGTGGGCCGCGCCGAAATGTTCCACCAGCAAGCGGTGCCGGCACACCGGCGACACCGCGAAACGGCCGATCTCCCGAAGCTGGCGATCCAGCGCCTTCTGGCGCTCAGGCTCAAGCGGCCCGTCCATTTGCGCCATCCTCCGGTGCGCCGCCAAGTCCGAAGCCGCGAAAAGGAGCACGCATTCGGCCGGCACGCCGTCTCGGCCCGCGCGTCCTGATTCCTGCTGGTAATGTTCCACCGAGCGCGGCGTGTTGGCGTGCACCACGTAGCGGACGTTCGAACGGTCAATGCCCATCCCAAAAGCGATCGTCGCCACCACCACGTCGAGACGCTCGTTCACGAAGTCGTCCTGCGCGCGCCGCCTGACGTCGGCCCTGAGCCCCGCGTGATAGGCCGCGCAGGAAACCCCTTCCCCCTGAAGCCTCTCGGCCAGCCGCTCCACGTCCCTCCGCGTCTGGGCGTACACGATGCCGCCCTCGCCGGCGTGCCGGCGCACAACGTCCATCACTTGCCCCGACTGATCCCGCCGGGGAAACGCGCGGTAGATCAGGTTCGCCCGGTCGGGGTGGCCGACGAGCCGCACGGGCTCTCGCAACGCCAACTGCGAAACGATGTCTTCTTGAACCGCAGGCGTCGCCGTCGCCGTCAGCGCCATGCGCGCCGCCTTGGAAAAGCGCTTTAACGCCTCGGCCAAGCGCCTGTATTCCGGCCGAAACTCGTGGCCCCAATGCGAGATGCAGTGCGCCTCATCCACCGCCGCGAGGATCAGCCTTTCAGAGATGTCCTCCCAAAGGTCCCCCACAAGCAGGCGTTCCGGGCTCACGTAGAGAAGCGCCGTCTTCCCGTCGGCCAACCGCCGGTAGGCTTCTCCTCTGTGGTCCGCTTCGAGGTTCGAGTGCAGCGCATCCGCCGCCAGCCCCGCCTCCCGCGCCGCCGCCACTTGGTCGTCCATGAGGGCAATGAGCGGAGACACCACGAGCACGAGCCCCCCATGGACCGCCGCCGGCAACTGGTAACACAGGCTCTTCCCCCCGCCCGTCGGAAGCACCACCAAACTGTCGCGCCCCGAAAGCGCCGCCTCAACCGCTTCCCGCTGAAGCGGCCGAAACGAATCGTACCCCCAATGCCGCCGAAGAGCCTCTTCAGGCCCCTCCGATAAATGCATCATTCCTTCCCCTTTCGATCAAGGTTCCGGTCATGAGGTCCGTCATCGCGCGCCGGCTCCATTTTAATGACGTCCACCCCTTGTTCCGGATGTCTCGCGTCCCAGATCAGCTCATAGATGCACCCATGCTCATCTTCAGTAAGCTGCGAAGTACCCCCCTCCCGAACATCCTTGATTCGATCCACCAAGGCCGGCGATAAATTTTTGAAACTATCTTTCCGCATCCTCATTTTTCCGGAATCACTGTTCCTTTCCATTTTCTCTTTCATTTTTGTCTTCTCATGATCCATTTCGTTGATTTCTCCGCCAGGGCTGATTTCGATCGCGCGCGTGGCCCCTTTGCGCAGGGAAATACTCCCCTCCCCATCGACAACCATGTTGTGAAGGCCGTCGCCTTCCGGATCAAGTTCTTTCTTCGTAAAAAAACGCCTAATTTTTCCATCTCGATTGAAGACAACGACGGCATAGCTTTCAGGGTCCGAGGCAAGACTATGCCGATAATAGATATGGCCGCTGTCGTCCACAAACATATCGAGCCCAACGCAGCAATCCTGCAATGAATACGCCGGCACCTCTACAAATTCCTTCGGCATAGGTGAGGATGGGCTTAATCGCTTTATGTTTTCGAAAATAATTTGGGGTGTTTTTCTCATTATCTTTCTTTTTTCCGGATAAATGGACTCCAGGTATGTCCCAGCCTTGCTATACCTTACGACTCGTTCATTCCATCCGTCAAGTATGTAGATATCCCCTGTTTTGCCGATCGCGATCGCCCACGGGCCGAAAGGCCCTGTGTTCCGAAGGACCACGACTCCCATTTGTCCTTCCCCGCTGCCGGCTTCCGCATGAATCAGTACCTTGGGTTCAAAATCTTCACTTTCGTCCACACCTGGCTCTCCAGCGGTCAAATCCTTTTTCAATTCTCTGACCCTATTGATCCCTTCCTTGTTCTTCGTGCGATAAAAACATTCGAGAGCCGTGGGGAGGGCAAGAAAACCGGCAAGAAGGAAAATGGCTGGTCGTTTCATTTATCCGCGTCCGGCCGGAAACCAATCCCCTCCATCTGCGGGGACTGGTGCAGGTCCTGGATGAGCTGGTAAAGCAGCTGGACATCGGCGTCGTGGCCGGCCAGTCGGCGCTCGATGGCGGCCAGCCGCTTGGCCAGGGCGCGGTTCAGGGACACCAACCGCCGCAACCGCACGAAGGCCCGCATGATCATTATGTTGACTTGGATGGCCCGCCGGCTCCGCAATACAGTGGACAGCATGGCCACGCCCTGCTCGGTAAAGACAAAAGGCATGTATCGTCTTCCACCATGCTCTGTACTTGAGGTTCCAAATTGGAACCTCAAATTCTCGTATTCCTCGCGGAACAATTGGAACATGAAATCCTCTCCACGGGGGCAACGTGGGTGGAGCAAGGGGGACGAAAGGGTCGTTTTAGTAATTCATCGTCCGGCTGATCCCATAATTCTTTTCACACGGGCGGCCAAAACTTCGGGCGCAAAGGGTTTATGAATGTAATCCTGCGCGCCCATCTCCACCCCCCGGGCCTCGCCGTCCTTGACGGCGCTACCGGTCAAAAAGATCACCGGCACATGGATCTCTTTTTGATGGATCATTTCCAGGAGCTTAAACCCGTCCAAGTGCGGCATCATTACGTCCGAAATGACCATGTCGAACCGCCGGCGGCCCAGTTGCAGGAGGGCTTCCACGCCGTCGCCCGCCTCGGTGATTTCGTAGCCGTGGCGATGGAGCGCGTCGATAACGAAACGCCGCACCGTGGGACTGTCCTCCACCAGGAGGATTTGAGGTTTCCCGGGAGCCGGCTCCGGAACCGTCGCGGGCGCGCCCGTCGATTCCTCGGACGGAAGGAACCTTTCCTCCTCCACGAGCAGGTCGCGGTAGGCGTCCTGGGGGCTTATGATGAGGCCCCTCACTTTCTCAACCGCGTGCTGGGCGATCAAGCCGCCGGTCTTCAGCCGCACGGAGGCGCGGATTTCCGCGGTGGATTTCCCGGCGCGGACCATCTCCGCCAGGTCCCGATCAAACTCCAAGATCTCGTAAACGCCCTCCCGTTCCCAATATCCCGCGCCCCGGCACTTGAGGCAACCGACGGGACGCGCCACTTCCCCGGGGATTCGGTCGGTGAAAGGGGCCAGCCAAGCGGCCTCCTCGTCCGTGATGGGGCCCGTCCGCTTGCAGTCCGGGCACAACCGACGGATCAGCCTCTGGGCCACGACGCCCAGGAGGGAATCCGCCAGCGTCCGGCGGTCCACGCCGAGACGTTCCAGGCGAAAGAGGGCCGTGGTGGCGTTGGAGGAATGGAGCGTGCTGACGGTGAGGTGCCCCGTGCTGGCGAAGTCGATGGCCGTCTTGGCGGAATAGGGATCGCGGACCTCGCCGATGAACAGGATGTCCGGGTCCTGCCGCACGGAGGCTTTCAAAAGCGATTCAAACGTCACGCCCGCCTTCTCGTTCACCTGCTGCTGGTTGGCGGAGGGAATGCCGTATTCCACGGGGTCTTCCACGGTGATCAGCCGCTGGGTGACCAAATCGATTTGGGAGAGCAAGCTGTACACGGTGGTGGTCTTGCCGGCGCCCGTCGGCCCCACCACGAGGAGGAGACCGTGCGGGCGCTCCATCATGGCCAGCAGCCGTTGTCTCTGGGGCGCGGCCATTCCGAGGGCCTCAAGGCCGCGCGGCCTGGCGGAGGGGTCCAGAAGGCGGATCGTCATCCCTTCGCCGTTCGGCGTAAAAGAGGTCGACAGCCTCAGCTTGAAGCGTTTCCCGGCGACGGCCACCTCCATGGCGCCGTCTTGGGACTTGCGCCTTTCGGCGACGTCCATCCCCGCCAAGGCTTTAAAACGCGAGACGAGCTTGAGCCCCAAGTCCCCGGGCAGGGACTGGATCTCCTTCAAATCGCCATCGATCCTGAAGCGAAGAATCGTGTGAGTTCCCTTGGGTTCCACGTGGATGTCGCTCGCCCTCTGGCGCACCGCATCGGCCAGGACCCGCTCCCCCAACCGCGCCACCGGGTTTCCCGCGGGAGATGCCGAGGGACCGCCGCCTTCCAAAAGCTCGGTGAGCGTGTCGGGCGCTGCAAGCATCAGCCGGAAAGACCCCAATTCCAATTGCTCGATCGCGTCCAGGACGCCGAAATCAAAGGGGTTTGCCAACACGAAGGCCGTCTTCGCCTCTTTGTCCTTCACTGGCACCACGCGGTTCCTGGCGCAAAACGCCGTCGGCAACACGCCCAACTGCAGGCTCTCGGGCGCGACGCTCTCCAGAAAATCCGTCCCGAGAAAATCCGCCATCGCTCGGGCCACCGCATCGCCACCCACGTTCAAATCATCGGCGACGGCGTAAATCTCACCGGCGCCCAACCGGGAAAACGTCACTTGCGTTTCCGGCGGCATGCCGAGCTTCCGCCAAAAGAAATCCTTGAATCCCAGGAAATCCAAGGCTTTGCCCCGGACCGACGGAACCGACTCCGTGAGGCGGTTCCAACGGGACCGGGTGTCCAAATGCCGCCTCACCGCCGCCCGGAGGACATCCTGGTCGAAAGGCTTCACCACGTAATCCACCGCTCCGCTAGCCAAGGCCAGGGCCTTGTTCCTGTCGTCAAACGACCCGGTGACGAAAAGCACCGGAACGAGCGCCAGGTCCCGGTCCGCCTGGAAACGCGCGCAGAGTTCGAACCCGTCCATGCCCGGCATGTGGATGTCCAT
>JACQPF010000333.1 GCA_016207625.1 Elusimicrobiota bacterium
CGGCCCCGGCGTCCACCGCGGCGCGGGCCAGCCGCCGGTGGGCCGGCGATGGACTCCGATGGTATTCTTCACCCCAGTGGAAAGAGACGATGACCCAGGTGTGTTCCCGTTTCGCTCGGGCCACGTCTTCTATAATGAAAGCTTCATCCGCGAAGGCGGTGCCCGGGGTTTCCGGGGTGGCGGAAAAGGAGAGGGGAAACGTCCGGGCATAGGCCAGGAATGCGATGGTCCGTCCTTTGATGGCGACGACCGCCGGCCGCCGCGCTTCGGCCAAGGTGCCGCCGGCGCCGCAGGGGACGATCCCTTCTTTCTCCAGGTGGCCGATGGTGTCCATGAGCGCTTCCGTCCCGAAATCGAGGATGTGGTTGTTGGCTAAGCTCATGACGCGGAACCCCGCCCTTTTGAGCGCGGCGGTGTGGGGCGGATCCATGAGGAAATGGTATTCTTTTCCGGGGTAACGGGCCACCGCCCGGGTGCTGATGGGGTTCTCCAGGTTTCCGAAGACCACATCCGCTTTCGATAGGAGCGGGCGGACGTGGACGAAGGGGTAGTCCAGGCCTTTCTCGGCGAAGGTGGATTTCAAGCCGTGGGCCAGCATGACATCTCCGACGCAAATGATGTTAACTTTCTCTGAAGATTTATCAGGGGTTGGTGAGGCAAGAGAGAGGACTGGAGGAAATAGGAAAAAAATGAAAAAAAGAAGTGGGCATCGCCCCGCGATCCAGGGCGCCCCTGTCGCAGAGCTCCAGGGACGGAGATTGGGCCAGAGGCCCTTGGCCGTCCCATTGATTTTGGCCTCGGCGTCGCCCCGGCGGCGCAGGCTCATGGCTTTTTTCCCTTGGAAATATCGCGTGAGGCCCAGCCGGGTGAAAGAACCGGCTCCGAGAAAACACGTGGCTCCCCGCCTTTTCGTCAAGGTCCTGGCGGGCCGGAAAGCCCGGGACGTGGCCCGGTCTGTCAAAGAGGGCTTGGTTTTGGGGGCGGACACGATTGTCTACCGGAATGGAAAAATATATGGGAAACCGTCTTCACAAATCTCCGCCAAACGAATGTTGACCGAGCTGTCCGGGGCGTGGCACACCGTCTATACAGGATTGTCGCTCGTGGCGCGGCCGGGGAACCTGGAGTGGGGCGCGGTGTGGAAAACCCGGGTGAAGATCCGGTCCTTTACGCCCGGTCAAATCGACCATTGGTCGCGCCGCAACCACGACAAGGCCGGCGCCTACGCCGCGCAGGAACGGGGCAACCCCTTCGTTGAGGAATACATCGGCGACTACGACAACGTGGTGGGTCTTCCGAGGCGGGCTGTGCGGCTCCTTATCGATAAAGCGCGCCGCGCCGGGTATCGGCCGGCCCGCTAGCCTTCTTCGCGGCCTTCCCACTTATCCAGGTGCAGCTTCACTTTCAACTGGCTGTTGACTTGTCCGAGCCACTCCTGGAACACGTGAGACACTTGTTCCTGCCGGATCTGTTCACGAAACTCGTTGGGCTTCTCGAGGATTTTCTTCCGGTCCTCCGCCGACGCTGAAGCGATCCTCTTTTGTTTGTTCCAGTCCAGTTCCAAGGGAGTGACTTTGACGGAGGAGGCGAGCAGGAACTGCAGTTTCTGGATCTTGATGTCCCGGCGGCGGTCCTCCTCGAATTCGTCCACCGGCACGCGGATCACTTGCGTGAGCACATGGAAGTAGGCGTTCTGGTCGAACCGCCCCTCTCTTTGGAACGCGGGGATCTGTTGGAGGTAGGCCGCCAGTTCGTTGTTGGTGACGATGATGCCGTATTTGTCCGCCTCTTGGAGGAAGACCGTTTCCCTCACGAGGTCCTGCAGAACCTCTTGGCGGAGGGCGGCCATCTTCTCTTTGTCCAGGGGGCCCGAGTCCCGGCGGTTGTTGATGTATTGGCGAAGGCGCGATTGATAGCGCTTGTAAGGGACCTTGTCGCCGTTCACGACGATGGCCGCATCGTAAGGGGACCTCGAAAAGAAATAACTTCCAAAACCAACGAAGGACCCCACCAAAAAACCGACGATGGTGACCAGGAAAATCTTATACCGGTGCTTGCGCAGCCATTTCATCATATAGGCAATCCCTCAATTTCTATAAAGCGATGCGTCTTCTATAGTATCAATTCGCCAAGAAATGCAAAAGGCCGCGCAGCGATCGCGCGGCCTTCTTCGCAAAAGCGTCGGTCAGGCGGAGTTAAGACCTTGAGCCTTTCGTCATCACTTGTTCCATCTCGATCACCTTGGCCTTGTCGGTGGTCATGACGCAGTTGCCCTCGAACACCGCGCCCTCCGCGATGGAGAGCTGGGCCGCCCGGATGTCGCCGAAAACCTGGCTGTGGGTTTGGAGCTCCAAGGTGTTGGAGGCGATGATGTTCCCGGTCACCTTCCCGCCGATGATGATGCTCTTGGCGGTGATGTCGCCCTGAACGTGACCGCCCTCGCCGATGATCACCGTCTCGGCGGAGACGCCGCCTTCCACGCGCCCGTCCACCCGCACGGAGCCTTTGGAGCGGATCGTCCCCTGAAAATGCGTGTCCGGCCCGACCAGGGTTTCGATCTTGGCCTCTCCGACGTCTTTCACTTTTCCACCGAACATAGCGCCTCCCATTTCAAATTTTCTTAGCCAGGAACCGCCGCGGATCCACCACCCGGCCGTACTGCCAGATCTCATAATGGCAATGGGGGCCCGTGGCGTTTCCCGTCGATCCGATGAGAGAGATGATCTGCCCTCTCTTGACTTTGTCCCCGCGTTTCACCAGGATTTGGCGATTATGTCCGTACCGTGTGGAGTAGCCGAAATCATGCTCGATGACGACGATCTTGCCGTAGCCGCCCGCCCATCCGGCCAGGGTCACCACGCCGTCGGCGGTCGCGCGGACGGGCGCTCCCGGAGGGCCGGCGATGTCCACGCCCCGGTGCCAGTCCCGGTCGCCGGTGAAGGGCGAGGCCCGGAACCCGAAGTGGGACGTGACGTACCCGTTCGTCGGCCAGGTGTTGGGAGTGGAGCGGAAGAGGTGCCTCTGCTCTTCGATTTTGGAGGTGAGGTCTTGGAAGCTGGCCATGCGCCGCTCCACCTCGGAGCGCAACAAGTTCATTTGGCGCGAAATGTCCTGAAGGGTGAGGTCGGTGGCGCGGCCGTCGAGGACGCGCTGAAGCTCCATGGCGTCCAAGGCCGTCGGGCCGCCCGCGCCTTCCAGGGGCGTGTCTTCGCTCTGGACGATGGCCTCCCGGCTCCCGAGGTTCAGGAGGGCGCGGAGTTGGTTGTCCAGCTCTTTCATATCGTCAAGCATTTCACGGGAGCGCTTCATCTGGCTGGCGTAGTAGTCCAGCTTGATGCGCAAGAGGTGCGAGTTCGCTTTGATGCGCCAATAATCGAACCTCTGCGACGCGACATAAGTCGCCCAGCCGGTGAGCCCGGTCCAGCAGACCAACAGGAACATGATGAAAGGAAGCGAAAAGGAAAATTGATGGGGACGGGTCGTCCCGTGTGGGACCACCATGATGGTGAAGTGTCGAGAGAGTTCCCGGCCCAGCTTTCGCCAGGCGGTTGGTTTGTGGATCAGCGTAGCCGCCCCCAAATAATAGAAGAAGAAAATACAGTGTTATGTAACAGAAATACCTATTGTTGTCAAGGGGATTTTGGTCACATGCGCACTGACCCTGGACCGGATAGCTACACGGAGCCGTCGGTCCACTGGACCGCCGTTGTCCTTGGAGCTCGCCTCGCGCCTATGGCGCAGCACGCGTCCCTTCGCTCTGCGAAGGGGCTGCGAAAAGGGCAAGATAATGTGGAAATGCTGATTAAATTCTATTATATTTTGAGTGTCTCCTTCATGGAATTCCGGCCGAAAATTGTTAACAAAAAATCAACAGAAAAGCCTTGACAAAGCCCCTTCCGAGAGCAAAACTTAAGTAGCGATAATGGCTACCTGCGACGAAAGCTGCAGGGCGCAAAGTTAACGGGGCTAAAGAGAGTTTCTCCACACTTTTTGCGAAAGCAAAAGTGCCTCGACTTCGGTCGAGGGCCGGCCGAGCTGCCGAAGAGAGGATCGCGGACCGAATGCATCCGGGACGCGTCGGGCAGTTTCAGGAAACGGCCACCCCGTGCTTTGCACGATGGGTGGTTTTGTTTTGTAGGAGTTCTTTCACATCCGCTCGATAAATCTCCCTTAACCGGGAGGCCTTGAAAGAAGCATTCAAGGGGCAAACCCGCCGAAAGGCGGGGACGCAAAGCCGCGGACCTAAAGGCCTCAAAGGATCGGGGTTCTAAGGTGGCCGGGTTGCCGAAGGAACCGGATCGCAGGGAAGCGCGGTCCGGAAAAAGGCGGGATCGGATGCCCGCCGTTGATAACAGCCGAGAAGGAGTCAGTGCCAGGTGAAAAGGTAATCAAGAAGTAAGCTGATCGTTTGCGAAATTTCACCTTGGTTTTGACGATTTGGCTGTTCTCCCTTTAGCGCCGGTTCTGCGGTTTGCGAGCGGAAGCTCGAACCCGTTGAACCGGCGATTTTTTTGGAGGGAGACGATGAATCGAAAAGCGGTGCAGATCCTGGCGGGTGTCCTGGTCCTCCTGGTGTGGGGGATTTGGGGCGCCTACGGCATTCCCACCGCCCGCCTGGAAGGCCTCGCCAACGTCCCCAATCCCTTCGATTCCCGCCAGACGCAAACGTACATCGTTTACTCGCTCGCCCAAGACGCTCACGTCGACATTCACCTCTTCGACCTCATGGGGAACCCGGTGCGGAATTGGGATTTGCCCGCCGGTGTCCCGGGGGCCCAGACCGGCATGAACCAGGTGGCCTGGGACGGCACCGACGAGTCGGGAACGAAAGTGACGGCGGGCGGCTACATCTGCCAGGTCCTGGTGGCTGAAGATAAAGGCCTGGTGCAGGGCGTACACAAAATCGGTGTGATCCACTGAGGATGCCATGGACCGAACGCAGACGGACATGAGGCTGGGCCGGAAAGAGGGGAAGGCGATGGTCGCCCTCTTCTTTGCCGCCGGTCTCGCGTTTCCGGCGGTTCGGTCCTGGGCGGGGAACGGCGGGGCGCCGGGGCAGTTCGTGTCCTACGGGGCCGGCGCCCGGAGCATGGGGATGGGCAAGGCCTTCTCCGCCATCGCCGATGACGCCTCCGCCGCCTACTGGAACCCGGCGGCCATGATCCAACTGGAAAGAAGGGAACTCCAGGCGATGCACGTGGGCTTGTTCCAGGACACGAACCTGGACTCCATCAACCTGGTGATGCCCACCCGCCGGGCGGGGACCCTGGGTTTCAGCATGACGCGCTTGGTGTCGGGAGGGTTCGAGAAAGTGGCCATTAAGCTCGACCCCACTTCGCAGGAAATCATCAAAGTGGACAAGCTGGGCACTTTCTCCGACGTTCAACAGGCCTATTCGCTCGCCTACGGCAAACAGTTCCTCGAAAACATGTCCATCGGCATTTCCGCGAAATCCATCAACCACCAGCTCGACACCTTCACCCAGAGCTTCTACGCTCTGGACGCCGCTTTCTTCGCCAAAAACCTTTTTAAAAATCACCGGCTGTCTTTCGTGGCTCAGAACGTGGTGGCCCAGGTGTCGGGGGACACCGACGACCGGCTGCCGCTCACCCTGCGGGTCGGAAACGCCTACTCCATGCTGCGCGACCGCATCAACCTGGCGGTGGACATCACCCAGAGCAACTTCTCCGGGATGAGCTGGAACTTCGGATCGGAGTATTGGGTGATGCGGTGGGCCTCCATGCGGATCGGCTTGGAAGGCCGCGCGGGGGGCATCGCCGAAACGAGCGCGGGGATGGGCGTGCGCTACCGCAACTACAGCCTGGACGCGGCGGTGGCCTTGCACGATCTGGGCATGTCCCAGCGGTTTTCCGCGTCCTGGCGGTTCGGCCGCTCCGTGAAGACCAGCCAGCGGGAAGAAGCCAAATCCTTCGTCGAGCAGGGTCACGAGCTCTTCCGCCAGGGCAATTACGCGCAGGCCGTGCAGAAGTTCAACGCGGCTCTGGACATGGATCCCTCCAACAAAGACGTGCAGGGCATGGTGACCCGGTTGAACGACGTTGTGGCGGACCTGCCTGTGGCGCCGACGGGCGAGGTGGGGCGGCTGGTGGCCTCGGGCGTGAAATCCTACATGGACGGAGACAAAGAAGCCGCCTATGACGCCTTCCGGTCCGCGTTCGATAAAGAGCCGGAGAACTCCCAGCTTTTGAACCTGACGAACCGGCTGGCCAAACTCACCGGCAAGCAGATGGTGGAAGCGCCCAAAGGCGCGGCGGCGGCGGCCCGATGGACCCTGGTGGACCAGAAACTGCATGACGCCCTGCAAGCCATCTACCAGGGC
>JACQPF010000334.1 GCA_016207625.1 Elusimicrobiota bacterium
GTGTTGCATGGACATTAAAATAAGAATGACAAACGTAAACAATTGAGGGGCTTCCATGGCTGCGACGATGATCCGTTTCCTCTTTTCTCTTTTCTTCATTTTCTTAACACTTCCTTTAGTGGCGGTCGCTCCCCACAGAATATATTACCAAGGCAAGCTGACGGACGCCCAAGGGAATCCGAAACCGGACGGCTCCTACAAAATGCAGTTTGAGATCTATGATGCTGCCACGGACGGGGACAGCAAATTCAGCGAGAGCCGCGAAGACGGCATTCCGGTGGCCAATGGCGTCTTCGAGGTGTCCATCGGCGCATGCCCGGTGTCTTGCTCGGCCGATCTCAGGAACGTGTTTCGAGCCAATGCCGAGCTTTGGCTACAGATCACCGTGGAGGGGCTTCCCCTCTTGCCCCGCCAAAAGCTCAACGCGTCTCCCTTCGCCTTGGGGGTGGCCGACGACAGCGTCACCTCGGTGGAAATCGCGAACGGGTCCGTCATGAACGACGACATCAATGTCGCTGCGGCTATTGATGACGACAAGCTGGCCGACATTGACAATGACAACAAAGTCGCGCCGGGCGCCATTGCCGCGGGGGCGCTGCCGGGCGACGTGATCGCCTCCAGCGTGGCGAGCAACTCGATCCAAAGCGCACACATCACGGATGGCCAGATCGTCAACGCGGACATCGCCGCCTCCGCGGCCATCGCTCTCTCGAAGCTGGAAAAGAACCCCTCCCAAATCGGCACCATCAACACCTCCACCAACCCCGTGGATTGGAGCCAGCTCAAGAACGTCCCCGCCGGTTTCACCGACGGATCCGATAACATCGGGGCCGCTCTGGTTGTCGAAGAAAACGACGTGGTGAGGGAAGACGGCGCCGCCAATATGGATTTTCTTGGCGCGCATTTCAACATTTCCGCGGCTCCGGACGGCGAGGCCAACATCTCTCTTGACGGATCCTCCGTGACGCTTCAAGGCAACGTGTTCAATGGCCCCGATCAGTTGCTCAAATTGAGCAACCTGGGTTATCTCGGTCTGGGGACCACCCCCGAACATCCATTGGATGTCCTAACCACCGCGACCGGTGGATTCGGCATAAGGTCGATCAACACGACCGCTCTGGGAACTTACTCCGGGGGCAATTTCTGGGCGGTTACGCCGAATATCCCGACCCCCACGGACCCCTACGTCAATAAACAACGATTGGGCGCATTCCACTTTGGTGCCAAAACCGCGGAGTCCACCTATACCGCGGGAGCCACCATCAGCGCTTACGCATCGGAGCCATGGACGGCCACGGCCGCCGGCTCGTTTCTGAGCTTTGCCACCGCGGCCAATGGGACCGTTTCTCGCTTGGAGCGGATGCGCATTGACCAGGGAGGTGATGTCGCCGTGCTCACCCAGGGCAAAGGCGTCATCTTTAAAGCGACGGATGGAGCGAATTGTTTTCGAGTCACGGTGAACAACGCCGGTTCATTAGCGACGACACAAGTGACATGCCCGTAGGAGGAAAGACGATGAAAATCATTCGATGGTTGGCCCTGACGGGCATCGTTTTCAGCGGTTTACCCCTTTTCGCCGACGCTCCCAACGAGATCTATTATCAAGGCAAGCTGACCGACGCGCAGGGGAACCCGAAACCGGACGGCTCATACCCCATGGATTTCGGAATCTACGATGCGCTCGAAAATGGGAACCGCGATTTCTTGGACCGACGCGACGGGGTCCAGGTGGCGAACGGGGTTTTCGAAGTGAACATCGGCGCGTGCCCGACGAATTGCGAGGGCGACCTAAAAGCGATCCTTCAAGGGAACGCCAACAAGTGGCTGCAGATGAGCGTAGAAGGCCAGGACCTTTCGCCCCGCCAGAAACTCAATGCTTCGCCCTATGCGCTGGCCGTGGCGGCGGACGCGGTGGGGACGGCCCAACTCACCAGCGGCGCCGTGACGGACGCGAAAGTGGCCTCCGGGATCTCCGGTTCGAAGATCACGGGCGCCGTGGCCACCGCGAACAATCTGTCCGGCGCCGGCAACATCACAATCACCGGGGCAGGACTCCATTATATTCAAAACGGCAATCTCTCCGTTGGCGCCCAATCGGCACCCGAAAAACTATCTGTGGTTGGAAACATCGCCCTCCTCAATGATGGAGGCAGCAGGACGATTATGGCGGGAGATACGAGCGAAAATCCCGTTTCGCTTTATATCAAAGCGGGGAGCGCGTTGGATCTTTCTGAATACCCAGGCGGGCATCTCTATTTGGATTCTGGAAATTCGACCTTTGGCCCTGGCCATATCCTTATCGGAACGGTGGTGGACAGCAAGGTCGGAATCGGGATTACCAATCCGTCATACAAACTCCAACTCGGCACGGATTCCGCCGCGAAGCCAAACGGTGGGGGCTGGTCCAATTCTTCGGATATCCGCGTGAAGAAGAACATTCAGCCCATTTCGGGAGCACTGGACAAGATGTTGAGTCTGCGCGGCGTCTCTTTCCAATGGGTCCACCCGGAAGAGCACGGAAACCTCGCCACTCCCCGCCTCGGGTTCATCGCGCAGGAGTCGGAACAGGTTTTTCCGGAATGGATCACGGAGGTGACCCCCCAAGGGAAAGACAAGGATTTGGTGGGCGGCGGCAAGATCAAATCCATGGGCATTTTCGGGTTTGAGGCGTTGACGGTGGAAGCCGTGCGTGAGCTGAAAGCCGAAAACGAGTCTCTCAAGGCGGAACTTAATCAATTGAAGGAAGACAACCAGCGTATTGAAGACGCGCTGAATCATTTGAAGGCGGAGATTCAACGCTAAGCGAGGGAAAAACGGTTCTATGGCCACGACAACGGGGACACCAATAAGATGGGTCTTGTTTCTGGGCGCGTTCGCCGCTTTTTCCGTCCCTTGCCCGGCGCGGGGGGGAGAGCAGTGGAGTGGCGACAGGAGTTTCGGCATCACGCGCGGGTGTTTGGGCGACGGAGGCGGATCCGGAAGCCAAAAGGAAGGAACCTTTTATGTCGTGGGATCGCTTCAACCCATCGGCTCCATAATAACGGAGGAGCCCGATTACGCCGTGCATGCGGGTCTCCACAACATCCTCTACTACCCTCAAACCGTCTTGAACCCGTCCATCAGCGAAGTGCATCCAGAAGACTTCACTTTCGGATGGACGGCCCCGAGCGCGGAGGCCTTCTACCTCTCGCCCGCAAACAAGTACGTTGTAAAATACGCCAACACCCTTTTCCAAACAAACGGGGAATTTGAGAGCGTCCCTGGGACTATCGAGGCGCCCGCGCCCGGCTCCCCCGGCGACCCGCAACAGATGTTTGTGAATAATTTGATCCCCAACACCACCTATTACATCGCCATCAAGGCCCACGACTCAGGGCTCAACTCGTCCTACGCCTTCATCTCAACCTATACGGTCACGCTGTCCAAAGTGCCGTCTTTCATGCCCGGACCCTTCACCGCCGTCTCCAGCGGAAGCGTAGGGGTGCAATGGCAAGCCAATTTTTTTCCCATTAGCCCGGTCAAATACGAAGTGAAGGTTTCATCGGGGGAAAGCGAGCAATACATCGTCCAAACCACCAACGTCAGTTCCTCCGAAATGTTGGAAATCGAAGCCAATCTGACTTCTTTGTTGCCTAACAACACATATTATTTCCGCGTCCGCTCCTACAACCACGCGAACGTCACCTCGGATTGGAGCACTCCCATCTCCACCATGACCCACGCCGTTCCTCCCCTTTTCACAGGATTCAGCGGCATCACTGTGCAGCAGATTTCGATCAATTGGAGCGGAAACGGCAACCCGACGGGCACGAAATACCAGGCGGAACGCGCCGATGATGAGTTGTTCACGAGTAACGTCGTCGTGCTTCCCGATCCGCTGAGCAATCCCGTCAGTTTCACAACCTTGGCTCCCAATGCGACATACCACTTCAGGCTGACGGCGTTTAACGGTTTGAACGTGCCCGCCGTCACCACCATCGGCAGCACGATGACGGCGGTTCACGGGGTGGAGGCCGCATCGGTTGACGCTGTTCACCACAGCAGCGTCACCTTCGAATGGAACACCGGCAGCAATAATCCCCCGAACACGCGATACCGCGTGGAACTGTCCACGAAATCGGTGGCCGATTTCCTCGCCATGGCCTCCGTCACGGTCACGGATCAACTGAGCGCCACTGTCCAGGACCTCACCCCGAACACGACCTACTACGCGCGGGTGTCGGCCCTCAACGCCATCGGAGCCGTCGCCGCGGGCAACCCGCGGTACGCGAACGGAGGCGCCGGATTCGCCACGCTCCCCGTGGCCCCGGACGTTATCGCTTTCAATACCGTCGGCGCGTCTTCGCTTAACGTCACGTGGAACGAGAACGATGGGGACCCTATGAACAATCCCAAGCTCACGACGCGTTACCGGGTTGACGTGGGGACCATTCCGGCCTTCACCACACCCATCGCCTCCGCGACGTCCTACGGCGACATTAACCTGTCCGTCGGGTTCAGCTCGCTTTTCGCCAACACCACCTATTACGCCCGGGTTCAAGCCCTGGGCCACTCCGGGGAGAACAGCGATTTCCTCTACCTCGACGTCGCCACCGTCACGCTGTCGATGTCACCGGCGAACGTGTCTTTCAGTCAGGAGGGATCCACGGTCACAGTGGCCTGGAGCGACAACGGAAATGGCCCAAGCACGTTGTATGAGGTTTTTGTGAGAAGGATCGGAGGATTCATGGGATCCTTTACCACCGTTTCAACCACAAGCCTGAGCGCTGTTTTCGGACCCGATTACGAAAGCCCCTATCAATTTAATTTCATGCCAAACACCATTCACTTGGTCAAGATCACGACATTGGATAACGGGGGCCGGGCAAATCCGGATCCTGTCGAACTCACCACGTCCACTCTGGCCAATATACCGGCTGGGACATCTCCGGCCTTTTCGGCGGTTTCTTCCGTGGGAATAACGGTCCATTGGAGCGAAAACGACAATTCTTCAGCGACTCGGTATTTCGTGGAAGCGTCTTCCACGAATTTCTCATCGGTCGCCTACAGCACGACCACCGCTCCCGACAATTCCTCATCCTCTTTCGGCAAAATTGCCCCCAACACCACGTACACGTTCCGCGTTACGGCCATCAACAACAACGGGGTCATGACCCAACCCTATGTGATCGGCAGCACCGCCACATTGGCGGAGTCGCCCGAACTCTCAAACTACATCGTTTATCCGACATCCATCACCGTCGCTTGGATTAAGACCAGCAATCCGGTGGACACGCAATATTACGTGGAAAACGTGGAATTCAGCAGCCACAACGCCATCGTGACGGGAAATTCTTGGACCGACACGGACCTGGCCATCAATTCGGCACAGAGCTATCGCGTTCAGGCTATCAACCGGGACGGCGTCCGGACGGACTTTACTGTTTTCCCGGCGACATGGACCTTGGCGGCCCGGCCGCCCAAACCGACGGTCAACCTGCTCAGTAAAGTGGCCCTTGGGCTCGTGTTCAATGGGGGGAGCAACCCGCCCGACACCCGCTTCGCCGTCCAAGTGGACAGCGTGACGGACCGGGAAGGCAATACCTTGTCGCCGCCGTCGGCGCACGTTGGATATTATCTCGGGGACGACGACGTGCCGGATAACGTTTATCCGCTCACGAACTCCCCGGTATGGAAGACCCTGACCGAATGGGAAGCGGGCGGGGGCGGAATCGTGATTTCGACGGGTCTGGAGAGCGGCCGGAGATACTATTACGTGGTGTTCGCCAAGAACGGGGCCGATATCGTCACTGAAAAAAGCGAGAGGGAGTTCAACATCACGGGTTCCGGCAAACCCGTGATCTATCTGAATGCATACACCCTTGGCGCCGCCGGTCAGAAATGGGTCAGCACCGGCGTCGTGCCCTTCACGGCCGGGGGTTCTTATCATTACCACTATCGGTTCTCCGACAAAGCCGTTCCGGCCGAAATCACCGACCCCGGATGGAACGGACAAATCAACGACGAGAAGGAAATGTCAGACGTCAGGACGGATCCCCATAGCACGGAGCCTCTGAAGGGATTCAAGGCGAACGAAGACGGGATTTGGACCCTCTACCTGGCGGGAGACGCGTATCCGATCGGGGTCCCACCAAACCAGCACGTGGATGCGGAATCGGGCAAACCGTTCACCGTTTACGTGGACCTCACCAAACCTGTCGTGAAGGGCATCGCCGCCCAATTCAGCGCCACAGACGCGACGAAGATCGGCGAGAACCAGCCCACCGCCTGGCCAACGCCCTATTTTTCCTGGACGACCGACAACCCCGGAAAATCGGAGGTGACGAGCCCGATTTCCGGCTACAGCACCAGCTTCTCCACGGACGACGCGGTGGAACCTTCGACGGCCGCCGTTCAGCTTTCAAGCGGCACGCCGTACCTTCAAATCGCCGCGCCCCAGGACATGTGGAAGACGTATTACTTTAAAGTCAAAGCCCGGGACCTGGCGGGAAACTGGAGCGACACGGCCGTCTTCCGTTACCGCCCTGAGCCGGACGTGACGTCGCCCCAGATGATGAACATCTCTTTCTCCGCCTTGATGGTGCCGGGAAGCCAAGCCGCCATCGGCGTCAGCACATTCCCGGCGTTTTCCTTGACGTTCAATGAACCCATGCATGGGCCGTCCTTGGTCGGGCAGAGCGCCTTCGTGATCCGGCAGGTTTCCGATAACCATTGCAACGCCGTCGCGGACACCATCCCCTTGACGGCTCAATACGACGACGCCACCTACACGCTCACTCTGACGCCCGTGCGTCCGCTGAACACGGGCCATCTCTATGAACTCGCTTCCTCCTCCTCCGCCGTGGACGCGGCGGGGAATCCCCTGGCCGAGCCCGTGCGACGGCCGTTCTATACGATCATGGCCCCCGAGACCTCCAATTGCCTCTGCTCCGACGATAAATCCGTACGTTTGCAATTTGAACCCGGCGCCTGGGGCGATCGGCTCATGAGTGCGGCCATCAATCCAAGCCCCGCCACCACTCCTTCCGTGGCGATGCGGTACGGCGCGCCGGCCATGGCGGACGTCATCCGCGAGGCCGACGCCAACGCCAAGCGTAACGGCGGCGCCTACGCTCAATCCATCGGCGTGAAGGAAATCACCCTATATAGCAGCTCGGGGCAAGTGGAGGACGTGACGTTCAGCAAAAAAGTCAAACTGACGCTCACATACCCGGATTCCAATGGGGATGGTTTCGTGGACCAAACATCTCCTCCGGTCCGGGACGAGGTGTTGACGATCTCCTGGCTTTTCGGGGAGAATCGGCTTTGGGTTCGCGCCCCCGGGAGTTCTGTGAATAAGGAAAACCGGGAGATCTCCGTTGACATCCGCCATCCGGGCGTCTACGGTGTTCTGGGCGCGCCGTCCTATGACCTCTCGAAAGCCCATGCCTTTCCCGTGCCCTTCAAGCCGTCCTTGGGCCACACAAAGATCGTTTTCACGGACCTCTCAAGCATCGCCGACATCAAGATCTTCACCGCCAGCGGTGAATTTGTCAAGGAATTGCAGGAGTCTGACGGGGATGGGAGCACGGAATGGGACGTGACGAACAGCGAAGGAAGCCCTGTGAAGAGCGGCCTATTTTTCTTTATCATAGATAGCGGGGAACAAAAGAAAAGAGGGAAATTATTAATCGTTAAATAATTTTTTAACCATTTTTGGCCGATTTGTTGCATGCGCACTATTCTGAGACTATATGAGCCCAATAACTAAAGTCAAAAATTTGGTAATTTCCTTCTTTTTCGCCGTGGTTATTGCCATCTCTGCGCAAGCCAAGGGCGGTGGATCCAATTCGGGCGATTTCCTAAAAATTCCGGTGGGCGGCCGAGGCGTCGCCATGGGTGGTGCGCTTACCGCGGCGGTTTCCGACGTGACGGCGCTGTATTGGAACCCTTCCCTTTTAAGCGGATTGAACCGGAAAGAAATCCTCCTTTCGCACAATCAACTGTTCCTGGGTTCCAATCACGATGTTTTTTATTACGCCCATCCCACCGCAAAGGTCGGAACCTTTGGAATGGGCTTTTCCATGTTCCGTGTGGATGACATCGCCGGTTACGATGCGAACAACGTTCCCACGAAAAAGTTGACCTCCATGGACTCCGTTTCCACCCTGGGATGGGGAAAGACATGGTCGAGTTCTCCTCTCATCCGCAACCTGAACCTGGGAATCAACGTCAAATACCTGCGCGAGGACCTCGGCGGGGACTCCGCCTCGGCTTTCCTCTATGACATCGGCCTCTCCCATCAGAGGGAAACCCGCTGGAAGAAAGGGCTGAAAGTGGCCCTCGTTCTTCAGAATTTGGGAAAGGGAATCCGATTTGAGAAAGAGTCTTCTCCTCTGCCGACGGCGACCAAAGTCGGGTTTTATTATCCTATGCTCGGCGAAAGCCTCGGCGTTTCGGGCGACTTGGTTCTTCCCAAAAACGGCAGTCTCTCGACACATTTCGGGTTCGAATACAAGGTGATGAACGCCTACTCCCTCCGGCTCGGCTATCGGGGGCGAGATCTCCTGAGCAACGGACTCACCTATGGGATCGGCTTCGGGGGCAGCCGCTACCGCTTGGATTACGCCTTCGTGCCTTACGGGGCTTTGGGGGAGAGCCACCGCTTCAGTTTCGGCGTCCGTTTCGGCCGGACGAGCCGGGAAATCACTCTCCAGAACCTTGTGAACGGTTATTACGAGAGGAGCGCCGCCAGCCTTGCTCAGGGGCGTCTGGTCGAGTCCTACCGGGAGGCGAAAGAAATCCTGAACGTCGCCCCGTGGCACGAGCCGACCCGCGCCCTCGTCAATGAAATCGAAACGGATATTACGGCCCTCAGCGACAGGACTCATATGGAAGAGGTTCAAGCCCGCATCGACGGGCATTTCTCCCAAGGCATGCGCTATTTCCAAAAGGATGAACTGGTGGCCGCCAAAAAGGAATTCCTGTCCATCCTGGCGCTGAAGCCGGAGCATCCCGAAGCCAACACCTATCTGCAGCGGATCAACTCCCGCTTCTCGAGCTTCGTGCAAGGCCTGTATGAAAACGGCATGCGGTCTTTCGCGTCCGGCGATTATAAGAACGCCAAAGAGCAATTCGAGAAGGCTCTGGCCGTCAACCCCGAATATGTGGAAGCCCGGGCGCAGTTGAAGAAGACCAACGAGGTCCTGTTGAAGCAGAACCAGGACGCCGCGGCCCGCACTCAAAAGCAATGGATGGAAAAACGGTTCCGCGTCGCCCGCGACCTGTCTTCGAAAGGCGACTGCGAAGAGGCCATCGCCGTCTTCAATGAGATCCTTCGCGCCGATCCGCAGAACAAAGAGGCCAAGGACGGCGTCGCCCGCTGCCGGGAGACGTTCTCCAAGACGCATCTCGCCAAGGCGGAACAGGCTCTCGCGGAGGGGCGGTTGGAGAGCGCCAAAGAGGAATACCAGAACGTGCTCCGGATCAGTCCGAGCGACGCGGCCGCCAAGGAGAAGATTCAAAAGATCACGAACCAGGTGCAATCGAAGCAGAAAGAGGAATCGGTTCAACTCTACAAGGAAGGCTTGGACTTCTTCCTCGCCGACGACTACGCCAAAGCGTCCGAACTGTGGAAGAAGGCCATCGCTTTGGACCCGTCCAACGTTCGGGCCCGCCGCAGCCTGGAACGCATCACCCAGAAAACCAACATGACCGGCGACACCTCCGCGCCGGCCTCCGCCGAACCCGCCAAAATCCGATAACGGCTCATTTCACTCGGCAACATCCTCCTGTACCTCCCTTTTTTCAAAGGGGGGGCCTGGGCAGTCCTGCTCCTGCGGCGAAAATAACGAAAAAATAA
>JACQPF010000002.1 GCA_016207625.1 Elusimicrobiota bacterium
GACCCGGTACAAGGCCTCCTGCATTTTGACCATGACCTTCCACCGCTCCCAAATCAAAAGGGCCATGACCGAGGCGGGGGCCGCCCCAGGGCGGAAAGGGACGGCCGCGTGAAGCGTTGTCGCCTCACGGGAAGATTTGGGCATTTACGAGTGGAGGATTCACGTGAAAAGACGGGAAAAAGAAACTCATTCTTCAGATTCCCGGTTTGATTTTGAAGGAACGTTTTCCCATAGGTCCTGGGCGGTGTCTTGTGTCCGATGCGGCCAACCTGCGATCCATTACTTCGGCAAATACGTGAAGGATCCGACGAAAGCATGGGACTATAGGACCGACATCTTTTGCGAGACCTGCCAGGGACTTTTCGTATCCAGCCAGGAGCGGCCCGCTCTTTCCTGCCACAAGGAGGCTCTCCCCTATGGGTCTATCTGACGTGGCCCGGTTCCGCGGGCGGTGGGCGAGGTTCCTCTCCGCCACCCGGTGGATGGAGGAGAACTGGCCCAGCAAGCCACCGGAAGAAAAAAAGGGACTGTGGGACCAATTCGTCGCCACGGTCCAAGAGCCCGTGGACCTGGCCTGGGACAAGCTTTCGCCCCAGGAGCAGAAGATTTTACTGCCGGAAATGTTCCCGGACTACAAGGAGAAAATACATGGACCAAGATCAAATGCCACTTCAAGCTGAGATGTTCATCTGCACACAGTGCGAGAGGAAAGACAGGGACGGTTTGTTTATGGACGAAGAAAAACCGGGACCTGAGTCGCAAGAGCGAGTTCTCATAAAGTGCCGGACATGTTTAATCTCCTCGGGCCTGGGATTGATGATGCTCATGGCCCCTTCTCTCCCTAAAACGTCCCCCAATCAGGCTGGTTTCCATTCCAAGAAGGAAATTGAGGAGATGATTGTGAGAGCGGTCAAGGGCGTTGTGATAAGAGAATTGCCGGTAGTCATAGCTGATGAGATGGAGTACGCAATTCATGCGTCCGACGATTTCTGGGCACGAACACATCCTTCGAGCGCGGAACTTTTGGTTCATATCAATGTGGATGTCTCGGAGTACGACGATTGCGGTGGCTCCCATATCCTCCGCATGGATAAGTCCTTCCGGGTGCCCCTCTATATTATCCATGGTGGTCTAACAGAAAAAGTTTTTCCCGCAGTGCCTGGGGAGGCGGGGAAGTCTCTATGACCATGAAAGTGGAGAACGCCCTGGCCTACGCCCAAGCCGGCTGGCCGGTCTTTCCACTGGTGCCGAACACCAAGGTTCCCCTGACCAGAAGAGGGTTCAAGGACGCAACCAAAGACTTGGAGAAGATCCGGCGGGAGTGGGCACGGGATCCGGATCCCAACATCGGCGTCTCCACCGGGCAACTCTCCGGGCTTGGGGTCTTGGACGTGGATGTGAAAAACGGCGCTAAGGGCATGGAGTCCCTCCAAGCCATCATGGAGGTCCTGCCCAAGACCCGCACAGCCCGGACGCCGAGCGGCGGACTCCATCTCTATTTTCGGATTGCAGGACCCTTGAAAAGCCGAATCGGATTTTTGCCGGGGCTGGATCTCAAGGCGGACGGGGGCTACGTGGCGGCCCCCGGCTCGGAGATCGACGGCAAGCCGTACGAGTGGATCGATCCCGCCGCGCCCATCGCGGATCTCCCCGCCGCGCTCCAGGCCCTTCTTCAAAAAGGCCAAGCAAAGGCCAAGCCCCTGGCGGAAGGAACAGGAGCCATCCCGGAAGGCCAGCGGAACGACACCCTGACCAGTCTGGCGGGGTCCATGCGGCGCCGGGGCATGGAACACCAGGAGATCCTGGCGGCTCTGCGGGCTGTGAACGCCAACCGCTGCCAGCCGCCTCTCCCGGAGTCCGAAGTAGAAACAATTGCCGCCAGCGTGGCCCGGTATCCTCCTGTCAATTCGCCTACTGTGGCGAAGAACGGCTCCCCAGGGCTTCCCGGCTCGGACGGGGGAGATGAGCCCATGCCGCCGGGATTTACCGACGATGATTTGGCCCTGGAATTCACCCAACAGCACGGCGGCAACTGGCGCTACGTGGCGGGATGGGGCCGGTGGCTCCATTGGGACGGCGCCTGCTGGAAGAAGGACGACACCTTGCGGGCTTTCGACCTGTCCCGAAAAATTTGCCGGAAGGCCAGCGCCAACTGCGACAACTCCAAGGTTGCGGCCAAGGTGGCGAGCGCCGCTACGGTGGCCGCCGTGGAGAGGCTTGCCCGGACCGACCGCACCCACGCGGCCACCACGGACCAGTGGGACCAAGGGGCTTGGCTTCTGAACACGCCCAAAGGATGCGTGGAGTTGGAGACCGGCAAAGTAAGGTCCCACCGCCGGGAGGACTACATCACTAAGATCACGGCCGCTACTCCCGAAGGGGAGGCTGAGACTTGGCTGACTTTCTTGAGCGATATCACAAACGGGGATTTGGAGCTCCAATCCTATCTGTCCCGCCTCGCCGGCTATTGCTTAACCGGGGTGACCAGCGAACATGCCCTTTTCTTCCTCTACGGAACCGGGGCCAACGGGAAATCGGTCTTCATCAACACCCTGGCCTCCGTCCTGGGGGACTACGCCACCAACGCTCCTATGGACACATTCATGGAAACCAAGACAGAGAAGCACCCCACGGACTTGGCTTCTTTGTGCGGGGCGCGCCTTGTGACCTCCATTGAGGTGGAGAAGGGCCGGCGGTGGGCCGAGGCTAAGATCAAGTCCCTGACCGGCGGGGACAAGATTTCCGCCCGGTTCATGCGCCAGGACTTCTTCGAGTACAAGCCCCAGTTCAAGCTCCTGATCGCCGGCAACCACAAGCCGTCCATGCGGGACGTGGACGAGGCCATGCGCCGGCGTCTGCATCTCATCCCCTTCACCGTCACCATCCCGCCGGAAAAACGCGACAAGGCTCTGACCGAGAGACTTTTGGAGGAACGCAACGGGATTCTCAAGTGGGCGGTCGAAGGGTGTCTGGAATGGCAGAGGATTGGCCTAAAGCCTCCCGCCTCCGTGGTCGAGGCCACGGAGGAATATTTCGAGTCCCAAGACGCCCTGGGGCGGTGGATGGAGGAAGAGTGTGTGATCAACCCCAATTATACGGCCACCACGGAGGATCTTTTTTACTCATGGAAGGCTTGGTCCGAAAGATGCGGGGAGTACACCGGAAGCCTCCAAAAATTTTCAGAGGATCTTCAAAAGAAGGGCTTCGCACGAAATCGGAGCTCAAAAAAGAAGGGTTTTCGGGGTTTAACGCTTAAAGGCCGGGAAATTCAGGGGGACTTGGTTTAATGCAGATACTGCATATTTCCCAAGAAGTGCCGACCCTGCCGCCCCCTCACTTATCGACGTCTCACGCGTGCGCGCGTACGCGCGCGTGTAACGCCGATAATGGAAGAGGTCGGCACGGTCGGCACAAAAGCGGAATTTTGCATTTCTTGCCAGAAAGAAACCCCTGTCTCCTGGAAAGCGGTTCCGGGCATTTATCAGTGGGAGGAAAAGAAATGCCAGGACCGCTCCAACTCACGCTCAAAGGCCAGATCCCTTCCGGGAAAAACCACATGAAGATCGACCCCCGGACCGGCCAGCACTATCCCAACAAACGCTTCTCCGCGTGGCGTCAAGCCGCCTGGGTGCAGTTACGGTCCCAGCCCAAGGCCCACTTCAACGTTCCCTGCCGGATTCAAGTGGACTACTGGCCCGGTGACCGCCGCCGGCGAGACGTGCCCGGCATGGAAGACGCTCTCTGCCACATCTTGGAATATTCCCAGATCCTGAAGGACGACAGCCTCCTGCAAGACTGGGAGTGGACCACCCACGAGGTATCGCCCACAAACCCGCGCGTCATCCTCCGGATCGAGGAAAAAGTATGAGAGCCCATCTTTACTCTCAACGGAAATGCCGGCATTGCGGGAAAGGATTCAATCCCATCTACGCCAACCAGCAGATGCACCCGGACTGCCGCCCGCGCTGGGACCGAAAATACCAACGGGAATACCAACGCAAGATTCGGCGGGAGATGAAAATGGAAAGCGAAGGACTACAGACATGAAGCGCGGAGGGCCGCAGAAATACCCCAAGGAAGTCATCCGCGCCGCGATCCAGAAGATGGAGAACGGCGCGAGCTTGAGCTCCATCGCCCGGGAGCTGGGCTTGAGCAAGACGACGGTCAAGTACTGGCTAGACAACGCGCCCAAGTTCCTGGCCAAGGACAGCGGGAAAGGGTTCGGCGTGGGGCAAGGCCGGGTCCAGGCGAAAATCTCCGTGTACGGCTGGGCGCTCCTCTTCAAAATCTATCGGCAGATCGGGCGCTCGATGGAGCAGGCGTCCTTCAAGGACCTGGTGTACGCCTTGAGCGAGCTCCACAAGTCCCTTCCGCAACTGACGCCCATGACGGGCAACGGCGTTCCCTCTCGCATCTTGGAAATGAAAGAAGAGACGCGCGTCACCGTGAAGGAATACCTGGACAAACAGAAGCGGGCGCAAGAAGCGCCCATCGACGCGGTGGAAATTAGGCGAGAGACTTCCGCGCCGGAAGCCCGACCCCCGGCCGCGCTCCCGGCCTCCGGCGAGGCTCCGGCGGAGGAGGAGGGCGGCGGAAATGACGCAAAAGAATGAGCCGTCCGGCGAACATAATGCGTATTATGTTCGCCCCCCGTTTCCGTCGGAGAATCCCCGATGAGGTCCCCGGATGATTTGCGTAAAAAAGGGACCACCCCCGGCGGGAGCCCCCATCTGACTCATGTTTCGTACACCCAAAGAAGGCTTCGGTCTTTTTCTACGTGTACGAAACACTCCCTCGGAAACGACGGACGCCAAAGGATCGAAAGGGCATTGAATTTTTTCGTACGGAACAACACTTTATGAAAACCCACGAAGAACGGCTGGAAAACCTTTTCTTTTTCGCCAAGGACGTGCTCGGCTACGACGAGCTCACCGAGCTGCACCTCTCCTGGTTCGACACGCTCCTGCGCCACAGGCACCTGCTCCTCCTGGCGCCGCCCGGCCACTACAAGTCCACGGTCTGCACCATCGCCTATCCGCTCTTCCGTCTGACCGAGGACAACAACATGCGGATCTTACTCGTCAACGAAGTCCTGGAAAACTCCAAGGGCTTCCTCCGGGAGATCAAGGGCCACATCCAGCAGAACGAGCGGTTCCGGGAGAAGTTCGGCAACTGGGACATGACCGCCGACGCCTGGACCGAGGAGCGCATCCTGATCCCCCGAACCCAAATCCGCAAAGAGCCGTCCATGGCCGTGGCGTCGGTCCTGGGCACGGTGGTGAGCGTTCACCCCGACCTCATCGTCATAGACGATCCCTGCTCCAACCGCAACACCATGACGGCGCACCAGCGCCAGAAGGTCATCAACTGGTTCCAGCGGGATCTCCTGCCCCGGCTGGACGACGGCGGCCAGATCCTCATCGTCATGACGCGCTGGAACGTGGACGACATGGCCGGCTGGATCATGAACAACCCCGGCTTCGACGACTGGAAAGTGATCAACCTGGCGTCGGAGTGGACGGACGAGAAGAACCAGCGGCACATCCTTTTCCCCCAGAAGTTCAACGAGAAAAAGCTGGACCGCCTGAAAGCCCGCCTGGGCACGCCGGCCTACAACTGCCTGTACCTGAACGACCCCTCGGGCCAGGACGGCGCGGAGGTCAAGGCGGCCTGGATCGACTCGGCCCGCTATGACAAGCCCCCCGAGGACCTGACCCAGTTCGCGGGCATGGACCTGGCCATCAGCGAAAAGGAAAAAGGCTCGCGGTCGGCCTATTGCGTCATCGGCCGGGACAAGGACGGGACCCTCTATGTCCTGGACAGCTACCGGGACCGCATCCACTTCGATGAGCAACTCAAGACGGTCAAGCGGGTCTGCCGCGTCCATCCCGTGCGGCTCATGCTGGTGGAGGCCAACGCCTACGAATCGGCCTTCGTCCAGTCCCTCCGGACCGACCCGGAGACCCGCCACCTCCCCATCAAAGCGGTGCGGACCACGGGGGACAAGGACGCCCGCATCCGGGGCCTGATCCCGCTTTTTGAAAACGGCATCCTCCGCCTGCCCCGGCCCGAGGCCGGCCTATGGGTTTCCCACTTGGAGGAGGAGCTCTTCCATTTCCCCAACGGCACCAAGGACATGCTGGACGCTTTGTGGCTGGCCATCGAAGGCGTCCAGATTCAAAGGACGGAGCCCAAAATCGTATTCGCGGAGGACGAGTCCATGCTACCAGAGAAACGCGAGAAGCCATCCGAACAAGAAATCAAGGACGAGGCGGCGACGTGCCCCGTGTGCTGGCACAAGAATGTCCCGGAGGCCATGAAGTGCGCGGCCTGCGGCCACTGCCTCCGGTGCGCGGAGTGAAGGATTTTCCTACGCCGGAAGCCCGAGACGGTTTTTGTGTTCTTGGACCAGCTCCGGCGGACAGAGCCTGGCCAAAAGTTTGAGCCCGATGACGACGATTAAAAGATCGTCCAATTGGCCTATGACGGGAATGAAGTCGGGGATGATGTCGATGGGCATGAGGAGATACAGGAACAGGAACCAGACCCCACCCTTGAAGGTTCTGGGCGTTCGCGGGTCCCGGAACAGGGCCCATAGGAGTTGGACTTGTTTCAGCAAGTCCTTGGGGATTTTCAGAGACTCGAAGCGCACATCTTCATCTTACAAACTTTCCAGCGGAGGCCGTATATGAGACTACGAGAGCGCATCGCCAAGGCTCTTTTCGGCGGTGTAATTCAGGAGGAGGTCCGGAAGTCCTCCCGGCAGGTGATCGCCCACTTGACCGGCCTTTCCACGAGCGAGGGCGTCCTGCCGGGCGTGGACTTCGAGGTTTACAACCAGATGTACGAGCAGACGAGCTGGGTGCGGGCCGTGGTCGGCGTGATCTGCAAGGCGGTCACGGCGCGAGGTTATAGCCTAGCCCCCTTAAAACCCCAGGCCGATCCCCGGAACGCGGAGGCCCTCTCGGAGTTCTTCAGCAACTGCAACCCCAACGACACTTTTTTGGAAATCCTGGACGACATCACCCGGGACGACTACGTGTTCGGGAACGCTTTCTTGGAGGTGGTGCGCGGGGCCGACGGAAAGCCGCGGGAACTCTGGAACCTAGACGCCACGACCATGCGGGTCAAAGCCGACGAGCACGGAGCGATCCTGGGCTACCTTCAAAGCCCGCGCTACGCCGTGGGGAAAGCCGACCGCGTGGAGTTCGCGCCCAACGAGGTGCTTCACTTCAAGCTGGGGACCAAGGGCGCGACCCTCTACGGCCTCTCGCCTTTGGCTTCCTTGATCCTGCCCGTCACCGTGGACCGCTTCGCCCAGGTTTATAACCGTGCCTTTTTCGTGAACGGAGCCAAAATTCGGGGCGCCTTCATCATGAAAGACGCCACGCCGGAGCAGGTCGAGCGGAACCGGGAATACCTGGTGGAGCGGGCCAAGAACCCGGACATGGCGCATTCGGACCTGGTGCTGGAGGGCCAGATCGAGTTCAAGCAGATCGGCACGACGCAAAAGGACATGGAGTTCCTGGAGCTCCGGGAGTTCACCCGAAACGAGATCCTGGCCGTGTACGGCGTTCCGCCCAGCAAAGTCAGCATCATCGAAACCGGCAACATCGGCGGCGGGACAGGTGAACACCAGACCCAGACCTTCTACGAGGAGACCATCCAACCCTTCCAGACGCTCGTGGCGGAGAAGATCACCAAACACATCATCCGGCAAGGATTCGGGATCACTGATTGGGCCTTTCAGTTCAACAAGCGTCCCATCGACGAAAAAGAGCAGGCTGAAATCTTCAACATTTACCTCCAGGCCGGGGTCTTCACGGCCGAGGAGATCCGCCGCCTGGTCGCGCCCCGGATGCCGGAGATGCAGAAGTCCCTGGAGGTCCGAAAAGGAAAGCTCGGCCTTCAGGAAACTATCGTCAACGGAACCCGGACGGTGGTGGACATCGAGAACCGTTTCTTGAACGCGATGGAGCGACTCTTCCGGGACATGCGCCGGCGGATCGCGGCGGACCTGCCCAAACTCAATCCCGAGGTCATCGTTCCCAAGCTCGCCCAGGTCGTCCTGCCTTTTGAGACCTTCCTGGTTCCGCACCGCAAGTTGATTTTCGAGCGGGTCAAGTTCCCGGAGCAACTGAAAGCCCTGGACGAGCTGGAGATCATCCTGGAGTCCGTGGACGAAGAGGAGATCAGCCGCGTCATCCTGCGCTTCACGACCGAGGCGGCCAGAAAGGGATCGAAACTCTCCGCGCGGCGGGCGGACGTGGAGGAGCCCGAGGACATCGGCCAGGACCTTGAGGAGGCGCTGAGAGCCAATGCCCATCTTTTGGGCCTACAGGTGGCGGAGTCCCTCAAGGACACCCTGCGTCGGGCCGTATTGGAGGGCCTGGCCGCCCACGAGACCATCCCCCAGCTCATGCGGCGGGTGGGAGGGGAGTTGGACTCTGCGCGGACGGTGGACGTGCGGGGCACGGTGGACCGGCTGGGCCGGGAGCGGCCCGCGCACGCCCGCAAGATTTCCCGGGACGCCCTGGCCGAAATGATCGCCCGGAGCGAATCGAGCCGGGCCCTGAACCAGGGATTTTTGGACACGCTCCGAAAGTCGGGCTTTGAGAAAGTGCGTTGGCTCTTGGCGTCGGACGCCTGTGAAAAATGCGTGGCGGCAGCCGAAGTTTCCCCCGGCGAGAAACTGGGCCGGGTCATGCCCATAGACGAGGCCGAGTAGGTCCTGCCATGGCATCCCAACTGCCGATGTGCTTTTGAGGGAATCTCGGAGGAATGATGGAAGGAAACGTCCAGGATCCTTGGTGGGTGGCCCCGGCGTCGGCCTCCGATGAAGAGTTGCTTTCCATGCGCCTTGCGGTGCGCCAGGAGATGGAGCGGCGGGGCTTCCGGCCGGAATTCATCGGAGACCCGCTCGGGGATTCAGCCGACCTGGACAAGGGCGTCCGCCAAGCCTTCGGCTCCTACGGCGGCAAGCGGTGGCTCGCGCACCGGATCGCCTCCTACATCCCGTATCACAGGACCTACGCCGAGCCCTTCGCGGGCGGGGCCGCGGTCTTCTTCGCCAAGGACGCCTCGCCCCAGGAGGTCCTCAACGACCGCGACCCGGAGATCGCCTTCATGTATCGGTTCCTCCGGGACCATACGTTGGAGGACCGCAAGGCCCTGGCCCAGCGCGACTGGGTGATCCGACGGAAGATCCACCAGCGGCTCCTGGCCATGAAACCGGCCAACGACCGGGACCGCTTCTACAAAAATTTTTACCTGACCCGCGCCTCCTACGCTTCCAAAAGGGGAGGCTCTTATCAATCGTCCCATGAAGGGTTCGTGATTGATTTCTCCATCGTCGAGCGGGCCCAAAAACACTTGCAGGGCGTGAAGGTCCATAACCAGGACTATCAGAAAGTCCTCAAGGAATACGACGGCCCGGAGACCTTCTTCTACCTGGACCCACCCTATCCCGAAAAATTCAATCTCTTTGACTGGGGGTTCAAAGAGGAACAATTTCTGAAAGCCTTGGAGAAGCTCAAAGCCCGGTGGATCGTCTCCTACCCCTCGGAGCGGGCGAAGTTCTTCAAGCGATACCACCTTTACCGGGTCAAGCGACCAAACCAGATGAGTAGCCTGGGGCACAACCAGGAGATGATGACGGAGATCCTGGTTTCCAGCTTCCCCCTGGAACCCGTCCACCTCTACCTTGAAAAAAGCTTTGACCCGGAGGAGGGAGAGAACCTGGTGATAGAGCCGTGGAAAGATGACTTGGAGAAAGCGCCATGACCGACGGAACGAACCGACCGCCGGAATTCAGCGAGCAATTGGAGACCGACCCCGTCCACCTTTCGGACCAGGAACTCCTTGCCCAGGACTACCTGATCCGGCGTCTCTGGCAGTTCCGGGGCCGGGAGGAGAAGGTCCAATGGGGCGGGCTGTCCTTGGAGCCGGAGGCCCTCCTCCAGCGCCACGACCTCCTGCGCCAGGAGATGAGGAAGCGGTCCTTTCTCTCCGTTCCGTCCTGGGAAGAATCGGATGAGCTGGAGAAAATCCGCGCAGCCTTCAAGAGCCCGGGCGGGAAGTACCACCTCTTTAAAAAGATCATCGCCGTGATCCCTGAGCACAAGACTTACGTGGAGGCCTTCTGCGGCGGGGGCCAGGTGTATTTCCACAAGGCCAGCTCTGAGGAAGAAGTGATCAATGACATCGACCCAGGCATCATATCCTCTTATCGGTTCATCAAGGCCATGACGCCGGAGGACCTGGAGTGGCTCAAAAAACAGCACTGGGTCATCTCCGAGCGACAGGCCCGGAATCTCTTCAAGATGACGCCCCGGACGCGGCGCGAGCGGTTCTACCGCTTCCTCTACCTGAACAAGGCCACCTATCTCGGGAAGGGCCATATCTGGACAGGCATCCGGCGGAACGGGCCCAATTCGGAAGGCAACCGCATCAAGATCGTGGACCGCCTCCCGGAAATCCAGGAGCGGCTCAAGAGGACCAAGATCCATTGCTGGGACTGGAAGGAGGTCATCGGGCAATACGATTCCCCCGAGGCATTCTTCTACCTCGATCCGCCCTACGCCATCCACTGGCCTAAAAATGAAACCGAGGGAGAACTGGAGGAGAAGTTTTTCAAAGAGGAAGAGATGATC
>JACQPF010000341.1 GCA_016207625.1 Elusimicrobiota bacterium
ACCGTGGAGTCCATCGACCATGCTCAGGTCGCGGGCGTCCCCATCGTTGTGGCCATCAACAAGTGCGACTTACCGACCGCCAATCCTCAAAGGATCAAGCAGGAACTGACCAACTACAAGCTGGTCCCGGAGGAATGGGGCGGTAAGACCGTGATGATGGATGTGTCCGCGCGGCAGAAAAAGAATTTGGATAAGCTGCTCGAGATGATTTTGTTGGAAGCGGAACTCCTGGAACTCAAGGCCAACCCGAACCGGCCGGCCCAAGGCGTCGTCATCGAAGCGAAACTGGATCCTCGCCGCGGACCCGTGGCGACGGTGCTGGTGCAGAAAGGGACGCTCCGGGTGGGGGACGCTTTCGTCTGCGGTATGATGGCGGGCAAGATCCGCGCCCTCATCAACGACCGGGGAGAGCGAGTGAAGGAAGCGCTTCCGTCTATGCCCGTGGAGATCCTGGGTCTTTCCGGCACGCCGCAGGCCGGCGACAAGCTGTCCGTCGTCGTCACGGAGCGCGAGGCCCGTGAAATCGCCGAGCGCCGGCAAGCGATCGCCGACGCGGAAACGAAAGCCAAACGCCAGCATTTGACGCTGGAGGCGATCCATGACGAGGCCGCCGCCGGCAAAGTGAAATCTTTGCCCATCATCCTAAAGGCCGACGTTCAGGGCTCGTTGGAAGCCATCCGGGACACGCTGGAGCGGCTCTCCACGGAAGAGATCGCCCTCCGCGTGATCCATGCGGGGATCGGCGGCATCAATACGTCCGACGTGATCCTGGCCGACGCCTCCGACGCCGTCATCATGGGGTTCAACGTCCGCCCGGATCCGACGTCCGAGGAATTGGCCCGCCGGAACGGCGTAGAAATCAAGACGTACCGGATCATCTACGACATGGCCAACGACGTGAAACAGGCCTTGGAAGGCCTGCTCGAACCTATCGAAAAAGAAGTGACCACGGGGTGGGCGGAGGTCCGCCAAGTGTTCCGGATCCCCAAGGCCGGCCTCGTGGCCGGGTGCATGATCACCGAGGGGAAAGTCACCCGCGGCGCTAAAGCGCGGCTCATCCGCAACGGGGCCATCGTGTTCGACGGAACTTTCGCCGGTTTGAAGCGTTTCAAGGATGATGTGCGGGAAGTGGAAAAAGGTTTTGAGTGCGGAGTCTCTCTGTCCGGGGCGCAGGACGTCAAACCGGGCGACCGGATCGAGTGTTACATCCTCGAAAAGCAGACCCGCCGGCTGTCGTAAACCCCCTTCCTCCAATCTGTCATAGAGGTGTGCCATGCCATCCCGCCGGATTGTACGCGTCAATGAATTGCTCCTACAAGAGATTTCCCGAGTCGTCCTTGAACGGCAAGATCCCGAGGTGGGGTTCGTGACGTTCACGGGCGTGCAGGTCACGGACGACCTCATGCAGGCCAAAGTGTTCTATTCCGTCTTGGGCAGTGAAGCCGACCAAGCCCGCACGGCCGCCGCTTTGGAGCGCATGCGGTCTGAGATCCGGCGGAGCATGAGACGCCTGGAAAGCTTGAAGCGGATCCCGGAACTCGAGTTCATTTTCGACACCACACCGGAGCGGGCCGCGCGTGTTTTTGAGATCTTGGACCGGATCCATCATGAGTCGCCTTCCCCGGAGGTTCCCCGGGAGAATCCCGTTGAACCACCCCGCGAGCCGAAAACCGTTCGAGGCCGAAAAAGAGATGCTTCGCGCCGCCCGCCGGAATGATCACGATAGGGTCATCGCCCAGATCCTCAAAGCGGTAGAGGCGGGTCGAACCTTTTTCCTGTCCGGGCATGAGAGGCCGGACGGCGATACGGTGGGTTCCGAACTGGCTTTTGCAAGCCTCCTCCGTCGAATGGGCAAGAAGGCGGACATCTACAACTCGACTCCCGTCCCCCGCTCGCTCCAATTCTTACCCGGTGTCCACCGCGTTAAAACCGCCGCGCGGATTGGGAAAACATACGACGTGGCCGTCATTTTTGAATGCACGGGCGCCGACCGCATGGGGAACATCATTGATTTGGACACCCAAGCGCGAACGGTCATCAACATCGACCACCACGCCCACCACAGCCATTTCGGACACATCAACCTCATCAACCCCAAAGCCTCCTCGAATTCCGAGCAGCTCTATCACGTTTTCCAGAAAGCCGGAATGCCCATCACGAAAGAGGAGGCCATGGCTCTATACGTCGGCCTGGTGACGGACACGGGACGTTTTCAGCAGGAGAATACGAACCCCGACAGCCACGTCGTCGCGGCCGGGCTCCTCGCCACAGGGATCCACGTGGCCGAGATCTCCCGGCGCTTGTATTCCACGGCGCACGAGCCGGCGCTCAAGCTCCTGGGCCGGGCGCTGTCCCGCCAGCGGCTGGAAGCGAATGGACAAATCTCGGTGATGACGCTCCGCCGCCGGGATTTCCGCGAGACCGGGGCCGACGAAGGCGACACGGAGGACATGATCAACTACGGGCTCATGATCCCCACCGTGCAAGCCGTGGTCTTCGCCCGCGAGCTGAAGGAGAACGGGCAAGTGAAAATCAGCTTTCGCGGGAAAGGACGGGTTGACCTCTGCCGGATCGCCGTGCGCCACGGTGGGGGAGGCCACCGGAACGCCGCCGGGGTGACCCTTTCCGGAAGCCTGGAAGTCCTGGCGGAGAAGATGGTGACTGAAATTGCAAAAACCTTGCCTCCAAAACGGGTCCGGCCTGAATAGCTCCTCGGAATTTCCGTCCTCCGGGCTCATCCTCCTCGATAAACCACTGGGGCCCACGTCCCACGACGCGGTGCTCTGGGCACGGAGCATCCTGAAAACGAAGCGAGCCGGACACTGCGGCGCCCTGGATCCTTCGGCCACGGGGTTGCTCCTGCTCGTGGTGGGAAACGCCGTCAAATGCCAATCCCATTTCACCTCCGAACGGAAAACCTACCGGGGGACTTTCCGTTTGGGGATGACCACCGACACCGACGACTTGACGGGTCGGCCTATGCCTCTTTTCTCGGAGGAGGAAATCCAACGACGCTTATCGGTCCTCTCGGCCCGGGACTTGGCGGAGGTCTTTCGTCAGTTCACGGGACGGATCGAACAGCGCGTCCCTCGCTACTCGGCCGTGAAAGTGCAAGGGCAGCGATTATATGAGTGGGCTCGGAAGGGCATCTCTGTTGAACTCCCCGTGAAAACCGTGGAAATCCATGCTTTCGATCTGTTGCGCTGCACGCCACCTGAAGCGGAATTTTTCGTGGAATGCTCCAAAGGCACATACATCCGCTCATTGGCGCGAGACATCGGTGAAAAGCTCGGCGTCGGAGGCGTGCTTTCCTCCCTTTGCCGGGAATCCATCGGGCCGTTCTGTCGCGGCGGCGCGTACCGATGGGGCGGTGAGCGGGACATCCGCGCGGACGACCTCGTGAAGGCGTTCATCCCGTTCCAGAAGTTCGCGGAATACGGGATCCGGTGGCCCTCATGAGACCCCGGCGGATCTCCGGGCAGGGCGCCGTGGTGACCATTGGAACGTTTGACGGCGTGCATCGTGGGCATCAGGCGATCCTCAATAAAACCGTCGAAATGGCTCGCCGCCTGAAAATCAATAGCCAGGCCGTAACGTTCGCGCGGCCGCCTCGGCTTTATTTTTTCCCGCAAAATGGGCCGAACCTGATCACCGTTTTGCCTGAGAAAGTGGAATTGTTGGAATCACGCGGCATCGATCGTGTGGAGGTTTTGAGTTTCAACAAGGCGTTTTCCGGGTTGTCCGCAGACCGATTTTTTGAAGAGTATCTCGTTAAAAAATACCGCACGCGCGCGATCGTTGTGGGGTACAACTTCGGCTTCGGCCGCTCCCGCCAAGGAGACACGCGATTCCTGGAGGACAAGGGGCGCGCGCACGGGATCCCCGTTCACGTCGCGCCTCCGGTCTGCCTGAAAGGCGTTCCCATTTCCTCCGGACTCATCCGGCAACATCTGAAGCTGGGCGAGTTGGATCATGCGAACCGAAAGCTGGGCTATTCCTATTTCTTGTCCGGAAAGGTCGTGCGCGGCCAAGGGCGCGGGCGCACATTGGGGTTCCCCACGGCAAATTTGAAGGTGCCGGAAGAAAAACTTATCCCGCCCGGCGTTTTCGCCGTCAATACCGCCCTGCCCGACGGCCGGCATTTCAGGGGGATGTGCAATGTCGGTTTCCGACCAACAATGTCGTTGGCGAACCCGTCTTTGAGCATTGAAGTGCACCTCTTTGGTTTTCACGGGGATCTGGTGGGGGAGAGCCTTCGCGTGGAATTCGCCCGGAGAATCCGCTCGGAGAAGAAGTTTGCCTCGTGGCGGGAATTGGCCCGTCAATTGGCCCAAGACGAGCTGGCCGCAAAACGCTTCCTGACGTATTAACGCCTTCCTCTTTTTACGCGTTTTTTACTTGACTTCAAAACAAGGCTGGGTTATACTTAGGCAAAATTATCTTTCTTGAACATCTTATCCTTATTGAAAAGTGGGTCCGACATGATTGAGAAACGGGAAAAGACCTACACCACCTTCGAAATCGCGGACATCTGCAACGTCCGCCCCACCACCGTCATCAAATGGGCCAACCAGCGCCGCATCAAAGTCTACACCACGCCCGGGGGGCATCGGCGGATCCTCGAGTCCGACCTGTTCCATTTCCTCAAGCAATACAACTTCCCTCTTCCTGAGGGTTTCGACCTTGGCCGGAAACGTGTCCTCATCATTGAGGATGAGACCGATGTGGGGCTCCTGTTAAAGAAAGCCTTCCAACGGGCGTCCAAACAGATCGATGTGCATTGGACGGACAACGGTGTGGAGGGCCTTCTCGCGGTGGGCAAAACCCCCCCGGACCTCGTGGTCCTGGACGTGGTGATGCCCATGGTGGATGGGGCCCACGTGCTCTCCACTCTGCGCGCGGACCCCAGGACGCAACAAATCAAGGTGATCGGCATGACGGGCAAACGGCTTTTAACCGACAAGTTGAAGTTCATGCAGCAGCACACGGACGCTTTTTATTTCAAGCCTTTTAAAACAGGCGAGCTGGTCCAGAAATCTCTGGAACTCATTGGCATTGAGATGTTGACCCAAACGAAGTGAATTCACGGGGGACCGAGGCCCGCTGATGAAGATCGTTGAGAATAAAGCCACCCGGCAACTCACGGCGGTGCAGCTGCTTCTCAGATATCTGGAGGCGGAGGGGGTTGGGCACATCTTCGGGATCCCGGGCGGACCGCTGATGCCCCTGTACGAAGCGATCTTCGATTTCGGAAAAATCCGCCCCATCCTCGCCAAACACGAAGAAGGCGCCGCCTTCATGGCAGACGGCTACTCCCGTGTCGGCGGACGCCTGGGCGTGTGCTGCACCACCACCGGCCCCGGCGCCACAAACGCCCTGACGGGCATCGCCTGCGCCTATCGGGACTCGGTGCCCATCCTCATCCTCACGGCGCAAATCGCCACCGCCGCGTTCGGAAAGGGAGCCGCCCAGGAGAGCTCTCCCTTGGGGATCGATATCGTCGACCTCTACAAAACGGTCTCGAAGGCCAGCGTGATGTTGGTTTCGCCGGAGAAGATGGGGGACATGATCCGCCACCTCCTCCGGACCGGCCTGACCGGACGTCCCGGCCCCATCCATTTGAGCCTGCCGGCCGACATGATGAAGCGCTTCGTGCCCGGCGAGATCCGCACGCCCTCCCAATACAGGCCGCAGACGGAGATCTTTGACCGCAAATCCGTGAAGGAGTCGGCGAAGCTCCTGTTGCGGGCCAAGCGCCCGGCGATCCTGGCCGGCTATGGGGTCCATCTCTCCAAAGCGTACCAGGAACTGCGCACGTTGGCGGAACGCTTGAAATTGCCCGTCGCCACCACCCCGAAAGCGAAAGGCGTCTTTCCCGAAGACCACATCCTCTCCGTCGGCGTGTTCGGTCTCGCCGGGTCTCCGCAAGCGGACGCCGTGCTCCTCTCCGAAGAGACGGACCTCCTGCTGACCATCGGCACGAGTTTGGGGGAAGCCAGCACCCATGCCTGGGACCCTCGCTTGATTCAAGGGAAGAGCCTCCTTCAGATCGATGTCGATCCCCGGGAAATCGGGAAAAATTATCCGGTGAACGTCGGGCTCGTGGGGGATGCGCGCCAAGTCCTGCTGGAGCTGAACTTCCAAGTGGAGCGGGACGCCCGATGGCTGGAGAACGCGATGGATCACGGTGAAAGGCTGGCGGCTTTGCGCGCGTTGAAAGCCATCCATCCCAGGTTCGCCGAAAGGAAGAGCCTGTTGGACGAGAGCGTCCCCTTGAAACCCCAGCGCGTCATATACGAAATGCGCCGGGCCCTTCCCGACAACGCGATCCTGTTCGTCGACATCGGAAACGTCATGGCCTGGGCGCTGCATTATTTCACGGTTCGCGAGCCGGGGACATTCTTCTTGAACATGGGTTTCGGATCGATGGGGCACGGCATGGCGGCCGCGATCGGGGGAAAATTAGCGGCTCCGGAAAGGCCGGTCGTCGCGCTGGTGGGCGACGGCGCCTTCGCGATGAACGGCATGGAAGTCCACACCGCCGTGGAGAACGACATCCCCGTGATCTGGGTCGTTCAGAACAACGGCGGGCACGGCATGGTCCACGTGGGCGAAACCATACAATTCAAAGGGAAATTCAACACGTCCCTTTTCAAGCACCCCCTCGACGTGGCGAAGATCGGGGAAGCGATGGGGGCCCTGGCAATCCGTGTGGAGAGGCCCGGGGAATTGGAAGAGGCCATCAAGAAAGCCTTGGAGGCGGAACGTCCCACCGTGATCGATGTGATCGTTGATCCGGAGGCGATTCCCCCGACCGCCATACGAATTGAAACGCTTGAACGATTCTTTAACCGGGATGCGTAATAAACATTATTGGCGCGTCCGTTCTTGCATCGATTTCCCATCGAGGGTGAAAAAGTGGAAGACATGAGAATCCATCGCCAAGCCGATCCTTTCAAGAACGTCAAGACGTCGGGCCCCAACCTCATCACTCAGATGGATCAACTCAGCCGGCTTCTGATCGGTTATCGGGGGATCAAGACCTTGCTGGTGGCCTGCGAGCTGGACTTGTTCCGTTGTTTGGGCGAAACCGACGGAAGCTTGCCGGCGCTGGCCAAAAGGACCGGGATCAAGTCGCATCGCCTTGGGGTGATCCTGGACGGGTTGGCTTCTCTCGGGTTGATCCGGAAATCCGCGCGGCGTTATCGAAACACGGTTTTTTCGAGACGATGGTTGCACCCGGAAAGCCCCAGTTCCTTGGCCAACACGTTCCGCTACCAAGAGCTGCTCTCGCCGGCCTATGCCCGTTTGACCGAAACGGTCCGAAAGGGCAGGCCCAAACAAAACCTCACGGATCTGTTGTCCCAGAGGCCCGATTTCGTCGGCCCATACATCGGCGGCATGGCCGATATTTCCAAGGGGCCCGCGAAAGAGCTGGCCCGCGCGCTGGACCTGAGCCGTGCGCGCGATTTCTTGGATGTGGGAGGAGGGCCCGGCGTCTACAGCCTGACTTTCCTCTCCCGGGCCCCGGCTCTCAACTGCGTCATCATGGATTTGCCCGAGACCCTGCGGCACACGCGGCGCTATGTCGACGCCTCGCCGCATCAACGGCGTGTCGCTCTGAGGGCTGGAGATTACCATGCGGCTTCCTTCGGGGAGGACTGTTTCGATCTCGTCCTCATGTCCCACATCACCCACGACGAGGGGCCGGAACAGAACAAGCGCCTGATCCGGAAGGCTTTTTCCGCCTTGCGGAGCGGCGGGCAGATCGTGATCCACGATTTCATGACGGCGCCGGACCGCATCCGGCCTGTTTTCAGCGCGCTGTTTTCCGTCCATATGATGACCTTCACCCGGTGGGGGCGGACCTATTCCGTTTCAGACTACAAGGCCTGGCTGGAAAATGCCGGTTTTCTCGTTCGCCGCGCCGTCGCCATCAGTCCCAAGGCGGCCAGCGCGACGATGGCCCTGATCGCGTCGAAGGGATGAGCGAAATGCTGACGGGATCGAATCCTCGGCGGTTCGGACGTTTTCTCGCGGCGGTCCTGGCCTGCCTCCTCGGCGGGTTCTCGGCGGCCGCCGCAAAACCCCTGGTCGTTTGCGATGATGTCAGCGACCCGACCTCCCTGAACCCTTTGCGCGTTTTCTCGGACAAGGGACACAACATCATCCAGCAGATCTTCGACGGCCTCGTCCATTTCGACTCCGAAGGGCGGATCGAGCCGGCGCTGGCGGTTTCTTGGGAGCAGAGGGACCCGTTGACCATGCGGTTTCATTTGAGGGAGGGCGTGCGTTTTCACGACGGAGAACCCTTCAACGCGGAATCGGTCCGTTTCACTTTGGAGCGCTTGCTCGACCCGGCGTCGAATTTCCCCGGATGGGGGTTCATCAGCACGATCGACCGGGTCGTCGTCGTCGACCCTCAGACGGTGGACATCGTCACCCGCATCCCGGACAGCTTGCTTTTGCGCCGGCTGGCCGGATTCGTGTTCATCATGCCGCCGGAGGCCTACGCGAAAGACGGTTTCGAGGCTCACCCGATCGGGACGGGGCCCTACCGGTTCGCCCGCTGGACGAAGGGAAAAGAGATCGAATTGAAGCCGAACCCGGAGTATTGGGAGCGCGGCGATTCCGCGCCGGAGGAAGTGACGTTCCGCTTCGTCCCTGTGGAAAAGCAGCTCGACCTCCTGCTCCTGGGCGAATTGGACCTCGTGACCGAATTGCCGGGCACGGCGACCTTGCCGGTGAGCCGCAACCCCGATACGCACGTGGTGAAGAAAGCGGCGTTTTACACGCTGACCACGACGTTCAACAATTCCCGGAGCGCCTTGAAAGACGCTCGAGTCCGGCAGGCCATGAATTACGCCATCAACAAGGAGGAGCTCATCCGCTATGACTTGATGGGCAACGGCCTCGTCATCGCCGGATTGTCCATGCCGGGCGAAATCGGACACAACCCCGACCTGAAACCGTATGAGTACGACCCGGGCAAGGCCCGGAAACTTTTGGCCGAAGCGGGCGTTCCCCTGCCGTTGAAGTTGCGGACGCTGACCCGGGCTCAAGGGGAACGGACGGCCCGCATCATCGCCAAACAACTGCAAGCGGTGGGGATCGAATTGGATGTCTACGGGGTCACCACGGACGCCGACGCGATCCGGGACATGTCACAGAAGAACTTGGACATCGGCATCGCCAGCCTGCCGGACGTCATGGGCCACATCTTTTTTCTCCAGAGCATCGTGCTCTATTCGAAGTCGCCCTTCTCTTTGCAAGCGGATCCGGAATACGACCGGCGGCTGGAAGCGATGGTCACGGAGTTGGACGAAGAGAAGCATGAGCGGATGGCGAAGGATCTGGATCGCTACGTGCATGAGCAGGCCATGAGCCTGTTCACCTATCAGCGGATCAGGACCTATGGCCTGTCCCGCGGCGTTGATTTTGTTCCCAGCACGACGGGGCGGCTGTACCTTCATCGGGTCAAGATGACGGCAAAGCCATCGAATCCATAGAAGGAGCGGGTGTTCCTGTGAGCCTAATCGGAGATGGGTTGTCGTTGCGGAACCTTGTGTTCGTCGCCGGTTGCCTTCATTTCTTCCAATTGCCCGCCGTGTTCATCGCCCCGAGGATGCTGAATTGGCGGGAGGAGTTCTCCCGGCTCTCTCCCATCAACCGCCGGATTTTCGAGATGGTCGGGTTGGGGATCATGTTGATGACCATCGGCGCGGGGGTCGTCGTGGTGATCGCTCCGGGAGAAGTGGCGGGAGGAAGCGTGCTGGGCACATCCCTGGCCGGTTATCTGGGGATCGTTTGGGGGTTCAGGACCTGGGTCCAGGTGTTCGTCTATTCGAAAATCTGGCCCGCCGGACGATGGGGCCGGCTCACTCATTACGGGATGCTGGCGAACCTCTCTATGAAAACCGCGATCTACATGACCGTTTTCCTTTTCGGAGTGGTGAGGATATGAAAGTGCTTCTGGTCAATTCCAATACGGTCCGGCCTCCGGTCAGCCCCATCGGGCTCCTGTACCTTTCCGCCTATCTCAAGAGAAAGGGCGTGGACGTCCAGGTGGCCGATCTCTGTATGGAAAAAGAGAGAGAATCCCTGTGGACGCGGTGGCGTTTGGATGAGAAGGATTTGATCGGCGTGTCCATTCGGAACATCGATTCGACCCAAATGAAGTTGAATCAATATTTCTTGCCCGAGACGTTGTCGATCATCCAAGACATCCGTCGAAGATATCCCAGGACGCCGATCGTTCTCGGCGGCGCGGGCTATTCGCTGGCGCCTGCCGAAATCTTGCGAGTCTCGCTGGCGGATTTTGGCATCGTCGGTGAGGGGGAGACATCGCTTTATGCGCTCGTGAGGGCCTTGGAGTCGATGGGCGATACGAGGGAAATCCCAGGCCTTGTCTATAGGACCGACTCAGGAGGGTGCCGCATCAATCCTCCGTCCAAAACCGGCGCGGCTTTTCTAGAGGAGCTCCCCTTTCAGGACATCGACGCCGTGGATTATCCCGCTTATTACAATGAAGGGGGGATGGCCAGCGTTCAGACCAAACGGGGCTGCGCCATGACCTGCGCGTATTGCACCTATCCTCTGATCGAGGGGAGGTCGTTCCGCCTGATCGAACCCAGGCGGGTGGTGGATGAGATGGAGCACCTCGTCTCCCGAGGGTTCGACTATTTTCATTTCACGGACAGCGTGTTCAACGTGCCGAGGGCGCATGCCCTTGAGATCTGCAAGGAGATTGCGCGGAGGTCCTTGCCCGTCCGATGGCACACCTACATGTCCCCGCAGGGGTTTGACGACGAACTGCTGGAGTCCTTGATCCGGGCGGGGAACGACGGGATCCTTTTCGGGGTCGACAGCTGTTCCGATCGGATGCTGATGGAGCTCGGGAAGGATTTCCGGAAGGTGGATATTTATCGCGCCGCCCGCCTTTGCCATGAAAGAGACATGGAGTTCAGCTTCCACATCCTTTTCGGCGCACCGGGGGAAACGATGGAGACCGCCCAGGAAACTTTGGACGCCCTGGACGAGTTGCACCCGACGGCGGCGTTTTTAACCCAAGGGATCCGGGTCTATCATAATACGGCCACCAGCCGCAGGCTGGTCCGGGAGGGACGGTTGAGCCCGGAGAAATCTTTGCTCGAGCCTTGCCATTACTTGTCGGAGGCGCTTCCGCCGAATTTTTCGGAGGTCCTCCACGGCTACGCCCTCTCGCGGGATTTCGTTTTCAGCGACACCACGGTCAAGTCCCCCAGCACGAATGAAGACATCGTCCATCTTTACCAAAGGAATTTCCGGGGGCCCTGTTGGAAGGTTTTGAGGGAATTCAAGAAGGTATCCGCGCAGGCCAAATAGATAAAGGAGATCAATATGGTCGCAAAGACAAGCGCTTTCCCGAAGAACCCTCCCTGCCCCCGGCGGCGGATGTTCCCGGCGTTGGGGACTCTTTTCCTTCTCGCGGGCCTTCTGCCGTTGTCGTCCCATGGATACAACCAGCCTCCCATGAACTTAGGCGCCACGACGTTTTTGGACGGAGGCGGGGCGCCTCCAGGACTCCTCTGGATGGAATACGTGCAGTTCGCTAACGGCGCCAAGGGGGTCGACCAGGACGGAAAAGCCATTCCCGGGGGAGCAAAGGTCAACGCGCTCGTCAACCTCAGCCAGTTCTTCTACCTGTCTCCCCTGAAAGCCCTCGGCGGGAACGTGGGGTTTGACGTGCTCGTGCCCGTCTCCGCCGTCACGGTCAAGGGCAGCCTGGGACCCGTCCCGGTCACCGCGAACACCGGGGGCGTCGGGGACATCACCCTCGGCGCGGCTCTTCAATGGAACAGGTCCAAGCTCCTCGGCGCGCCTCTCTTCCAGCGGGCCGAAGTGTACTCCTCGTTCCCCACGGGCCGATACGACAAGAGCCGCGTGGTCAACCCCGGCGCCAATAAACGGTTTCTGGAATCCTATTACGCGTTCACCTGGATGTTCCGGCCGAAATGGGAGACGAGCTGGCGGATCCTCTATGGGATCCACGAGGAGAACCCGGACACGCGGGTGAAACCGGGACAAGTCTTCCATTTCAATTATGCCTTTTCGCGTGAGGTCGGCGCCAAATTCAGGCTCGGCGCCGCGGGATATTTCCTCCAACAAACAACGGAAGACCGAATCAACGGAACCAAGGCGGTCCATTCCAAAGAGCGCGCCTTGTCCGTCGGCCCGGGAGTGGTGTACATGGGGCCCGGTTTCATGGCGATGGTGTCGCATCCCGTCGACCTTTCCGTGCGCAATCGTTTCCAGGGTTCGTTGACGACGTTCCAGCTTATCCACCGCTTTTAAGGGAAGCGGGTCCGCACCAAGACTTGAGGGGCCATGTACAGGATCCTTTCTGAAAGTTTGAAACGAATTTCCTCTCTCAACGTCGTTTTCGAGCGATGGGCAAGTCCGTACAGCGCGAGGACCCTCAGCCGAAAAATGCTGACGGGAGTCTTGCCGGCGGTCATCGTCATCACGCTGCTCATGGGTCTTTTCAGCTTCCTCATCGTCCGCCGCCAGATCCTCAAGGGGGTCCAGAAAGAAATGGACACCCTGGCTCAGAACGTTTCGCTAGGGCTTCAAACGTTTTTCCGCCAGCGGGTGAACGACCTGGAATCCCTTTCCGAGACGCCTCTCATCACCGACTACCTGAAGAACCTGGGGTACGGCCTTTTGCCGGAAGCGGAGATCTACCGGAACGAGATCGAGAAGTATTTCGTCAACTTTTCCGCTCGTTCCAGGGTCTATTACGACATCGCCTACATCCGCCCGGACGGCAAGCGCGTCTGCTCGGTCCAGCGCAAGAATCCGTCGGAGATCATCGCGTCTTTGACGTTCTTGGACTTCCTGAAACAAAGGAAGTATTACGAGGGGCCGCTGGAAAAAATGGAGGCGGACGGACCGCTCATCAAACGATACGGCAAGTCCATCGTGGATGAGCACAAGGCGTTCCTGGGGGCCGTCGTCCTGGACCTGGACATGAGCCATGTCGAGGAGATCCTCAAGCAGTTGCGCGTGGGCGAGAAAGGCAGCGCCTACCTCGAAGACGAGAAGGGGAACCTCATCCTTGGGATCCGGCCTGAATTCCAGGAGCCCTTGGTCGGCCTGTCCGTGATCCGCGGCACGTCCTGGCGGGTGGGAGTGATCGCCCAGGCGGAGGACTTCCTCTACCCCCTCAAGCAAATCCAATACCTCACCATCTTCTTCTCTGTGTTTGCCTGCGTGCTGATCATGGTGTTGATCATCGGCCGGGTGTCGGCCCTGGTCCGGCCGATCCGGTCGATGGCGGAAGGGACCCATCGTTTCGCCTCCGGAGATCTGACCTATCGGTTCCCCGAGCCGAAAACGAAGGAACTGCAAATTCTGGCCTCCTCCTTCAACCAGATGGCGGCGAACTTGGAGGAAAGAACGAAGGAACTGGAACAGCGTCTTCGTCAGCTCACGTCCCTGCGCGACATGGAAGAGGCTGTCATCCAGCGCCTGGATGAGGAGACGATCTTGCGCGTCTGCATCGAATCGGTCGCCCGGGGGTTTTCTTTCGACCGGACCGGGCTCTATTGGGTGGATTACGGCAAGAGGGAGATCGTCGGCCGCTTCCTGCACGGGACCGAGCGCATGGGGTTCACGGAAGGCGCTTTCCGCAAACGCAGCGTCCCTTTGGGGGAGAGCGACATCCTGAACGAGGTCGTTCGGTCGCGCAACGCCGTGCTGGTCCAGTTGCCCAACAGCGATCCCCGCCTGAACCGGGAGTTCGTCATGGAGTCCCAGACGCGGGAATTCGTGATGGCGCCCATTTGCGGGAAGGACCGGGTCCTCGGCATCCTCTCGGCGGACAACTACTTCAGCGGGCGGTCATTGGACCAGTCGGACAAGGAAGGCTTGATGCTGTTCGCGAACGCGGTGGGGCTGGCTCTGGAGAACACGATGCTTTTCCAGACCCTGGCCGAATCGGAAGCGCGCTACCGCACCGTGCTCGAGAATTCTCCGGAGGCCGTGATCGGGATCTCCCGGGAGCATTGGATCACCACATGGAACCGAGGCGCCGAGAGGATCTTCGGATACGCCGGCGCGGAGATCATCGGGAAACCGCTGGCCGTCCTGTTCGCTCCGGACGCGGGGAGCGAATTCAAGAAACTGCTCAACGGCGTCATGGAGGAGGGGTCGGTCCGGAATTCCGCCATGCCGGGCCTGGCCAAGGGAGGGAGGCTCCTGGATTTGAGCGTCTCCTGGGGCGGGGCGCACCAGGATTTTTGGATGAATAAGGAATGGACCGTCGTCATCCATGATGTCACGGAGGCCAAGAAACTACAACAGCAGTTGATTCGCTCCGAAAAGCTCTCGGCCGTGGGGCAATTGATTTCAGGCATCGCGCATGAGCTGAACAACCCGCTCCAAGCGGTTGTGGGGTATGCGGACCTCCTGTGCGACCAAATGAAGTCCTTCAAGGCATCGGTTTCCGCCAAGACGTGGACGTCGAACGAGGCCGACGGGATGGTCGAAAACCTGGACGACCTGCAGATTGTCACCGAGAACGCGATGCGATGCCAAAAGATCATCGAAAACCTGCTTTTGTTCGTCCGACAAGGCGAGGTCGAAAAAACCAATGTCGACCTTGAAAAAGTGGTCCAGGCGTCGCTGCAACTGCTCCATTACAAGCTGAAGAAAGCCGCGCAGGTGGAGGTGGAGATGGGTTGGCCCGCATCCTTGCCGTCCGTGAAAGGGAATTTCCAACAGCTCCAGCAAGTGGTCGTGAACCTGATCAACAACGCTTGCGACGCGATGTCCGCCGTTTCGGGGACAAAGCGCCTCCGGATCGACGCGTCGGAGACCGGCGGCGTTTGCCGCCTGGAGATCCATGATTCAGGGCCCGGCATCCCCGAGGGCATTTGCGGACGGGTCTTCGAACCTTTCTTCACTACAAAAGGGGAGGGACGCGGCACGGGCCTCGGCTTGGCGGTCTGCCGGCAAATCATCGAGGAACATGGCGGGCGGATTGGGTTCCGCTCACAACCGGGAGCCGGAACAGCGTTCTGGTTCGACCTCCCAGCCAGCGTGAAAGAGGAGGTTTCTCAGAGACCGGAGCCCGCACCGCCCCCTGTCCGGAACCGTTCCATCCTTTTAGTGGACGATGAGCCAGACGTCCTGTCGTTCCTTTTAAAAGTCCTGCATGCGGAGGGGGACTGGACGGACACGGCTTCCAGCCTGATGGAGGCGGCGCTCAAGGCTTCCGAGAAAGCCTACGATCTCGTCGTGACGGACATCCGGCTGGGGGAGGGCACCGGAATCAACCTCTACGACAACTGGACCCTTTGGTCTCCCCATACGAGGCCGGCTTTCCTCTTCGTGACCGGGGATGTGATCGATCCTCTCCTGGCCCAGGAAATTGAAAAACGGGACCTCCCCATCCTGCACAAGCCCGTTGATATCGCTTCCTTCCAGCGTGCGGTGCGCACGTTGTTGTGTAAATCCCAATAAACCAACTCTCCCTCCGGGAATCGTTTTTGACCCGCGCGGATTCTCGTTGTGATCTCAAATCTCTTTTTGATATGATTTCCTAAAGATGACCATCTAAAAAACAAATCACTTCCATCGGAGGACAGAAGAAGACATGAAGATCCTTGTGACCGGTGGGGCTGGATTCATCGCCTCACATATCGTTGACAACTATGTCGCGCTTGGGCATCGCGTGACGATCATTGACGACTTGTCCACGGGCAAGAAAGCCAATCTCAACCCAAAAGCCCAATTCGTCCGTTCGGACGTCCAGTCCCCTCACCTGCGCCGGCTCTTTCAAAAAGAGAGATTCGATATCGTCAACCATCACGCCGCGCAAATCGATGTGCGGCGGTCCGTTCAAGATCCTGCCTTTGACGCAAGGACCAACATCTTGGGCCTGATCCATCTCTTGGAGTTGAGCCGCCAATTCAAAGTCAAGAAGTTCATCTTCGCCGCCTCCGGCGGGACCTATTATGGGGAGTGCTCCCGTCCCGCGCGAGAGACGGACGAGCCGCACCCTCTCTCTCCCTACGGCGTCGCCAAATTGACGGGCGAACACTACCTCCAGGCCTACCGCGCCCTCCATGGGCTGAATTACACGGTGTTCCGCTACGGAAACGTCTGCGGGCCTCGCCAAGATCCCCACGGCGAAGCCGGCGTGGTGGCGATCTTCTGCCAAAAAATGCTTAAAGGCGAGCCCATCTCCATTTACGGTGACGGGAAGCAGCAGAGAGACTATGTTTTCGTCAAAGACGTGGCGCGGGCCAACGTGCGGGCATTGAAGGCCGGCCATGACGATGCTTTCAACATCGGGACCAACCGCGCGACATCCGTC
>JACQPF010000330.1 GCA_016207625.1 Elusimicrobiota bacterium
AGCTTATTGAGCTCGACGGCTCAAGCAACCAGCAGAACGCCGAAGGGTTCTGGGAAGCGAATATCCGCACATTAAAACGAAAACGGGGCGAGACACAAAAATACAGAGTTGTCCCACTCCATGACAAGGCTGTCGCGGTTATTGGCGTTCCCGCGGCGCCCGGCCCGATCATGGGGAACACCACACGTTACGCTTTTGAATCTGCCTTCAAAAAAGCCGTGCGCCGCCTTGGGTTCCCCCGCACCAGGATCCACGACTTGCGGCACACATGGGCCACTCGTTACATGGAAAAAACGGGCGATCTCTACGGTCTGATGCGCCTCGGAGGATGGAAGGATTTGAAGTCGGTGGACAAATACCAGCACTTGACCAAAGGGCGCTCAAACGCTATTCTGTCCTTAGATTTCGGCTTTTAATTACCCGGTTGCCACACGATTTTATGTTTGTCGTCGGGGGATTGACCTCTCAGGAGCTTATGGCCGCAAGGCTGTGCAGGTTCAAATCCTGTCCCGCGCACCAATTTTCGGCATCCCCATCCTCCGCAAGGAAAACGCGCCCATGAAGGTCATCGCCAAGAACCGCCGAGCGGAGTTCCGATACCACATCCTCGAGGTGTTTGACGGAGGACTGGTGCTGACGGGCCCGGAGGTGAAGTCTCTCCGCGCCGGGCAGGTGACGCTGGAAGACGGCTTCGGGCGGCTGGAAAAAGAGGAAGTGTACCTCTGGAACGTGCACATCGCCCCGTACAAGCAAGGGTCCCTACACGTGACCCAGGAGGCGGCCCGGCGGCGCAAGGTGCTTCTTCACCGGGAAGAAATAAAGCGTATTTTGGGCAAGTTGACCGTCAAAGGACTGACGCTGGTCCCCTTGGAGATCTATTTTTCCGATTCCGGCTTCGCCAAGGTGAAGCTCGGCCTGGCCAAAGGCAAGACCGGCCCCGACAAACGGGAGGACATCAAGAGGAAGGATGTGGCGCGAGAGATGCGCCGCGAGTTCTCCGGGAAACAGAGAATTTGATAAGATAGGCTCGATTTATGGAGGGATGGCCGAGCGGGTCGTGCTTGCCAGTGGCAAGCGTTTACGACGGGCCGAGGAGGCCCGGGCAACCGCATCCTGGCCAGAACCTTTGAGAAAAATTTATGGAGGGATGGCCGAGCGGTTGAAGGCGCCGCTCTCGAAAAGCGGTGTACTCTAACGGGTACCGTGAGTTCAAATCTCACTCCCTCCGAATTTGACATATCACGAGTTCGGATGTTTTGTCATGGAACCAAACCCTATAGAGCACAATGGTTTTTTAAAAAACCTGTTTCATCACCTTCCTTTTGTCACGCTGATCGTTGACAAGAACCAGAAGATCGTTTTTTCCAACGCCGCCGCAGAGGCCATGATCCCTCACAAGGGTTTTCTCCATAAGCGCATTGGAAACGCGCTGCGGTGCGTCAACTCCGAGAAAACCCCCGGGGGGTGCGGGGAGTCCGAACGCTGCCGGACGTGTCAAGCGCGCACATCCATCTCCACCGCCCTGCGCGGGAACGCCGTCACGCGGACCCGGATGAAAATGGAATTGCTGAAGGACAACGAGCTCACCGAACTCCCTCTCTTCGTGACCGCCGCCCCTTTGGCGTTCGAGGACGAGAAATACTGCCTCTTGGTTTTGGAGGATATCAGCGAAATCGTTAAATTGCGCAGCTTCCTGCCCATCTGCGCTCACTGCAAAAAGATCCGCAACGACAAGAACTATTGGGAAGCCGTCGAAAGCTATTTCCATACGCATTTGTTCGACGTCAACTTCTCCCATTCCATCTGCCCGGATTGCGAAAAAAAGCATTACTCCGAACTGTTGTCGAACGAGCCCCTTTCTTAGTATCCTAAAAAGAGAAACCTACCGACAGACCATCCCGTCAAGCGCGGCCAACCGGGTTCCCATTGGGCGTTCGTCCAGAATGGAGGAAAAGCCATGCCAGAACTTCGAAACCCATCCACGGGGACAACGGAGCCCTACCTCGAAGAGCCGGCGGTCCAAAAGTTCAAATCCGAAATTCAAGGAGAGGTCCTCCGCCCTGGGGATCCGGGGTACAACCAGGCGCGTCATGTTTGGAACGGCATGATCGACCGGCATCCCGCGCTCATCGCCCGTTGCCGGACATCCGAACACGTCGCGGAGGCCGTTCGCTTCGCCCAGGAGCACAACCTTTCGATGGCCGTGCGGGGCGGCGGGCATGGCGTGTCCGGCCTGGCGGTTTGCGACGGGGGGCTTGTCGTCGATCTCACCCCCATGAAAGAGATCCGGGTCGATCCCAAGAGCCGCAGCGCGCGCGCCGAAGGCGGCGTGACCTGGGGAGAACTGGACCTGGCCACCCAGGCCCACAGCCTCGCGGTTCCGGGAGGCATGGTGTCCGAGACGGGCATCGCGGGCCTCACCTTGAACGGCGGCCTGGGCTGGCTGAGGCGCCGATATGGGTTGAGCTGCGACAACCTGCTCTCCGCGGAGGTGGCGACGGCCGACGGCCGCGTTTTGACGGCCAGCGACCGGGAAAACCCGGACCTGTTCTGGGCTCTTCGCGGGGGAGGCGGAAACTTCGGCGTGGTCACGTCGTTCGAGTTCCGCCTGCATCCCGTCGGCCCCGAGGTCATGTTCGGCCTCATCCTTTACCCCGCCGAGCGCGCCAGGGACATCCTGCCGTCTTATCGAAGCTACGCCGCCAACGCTCCCGACGAGGTGACTTCCCTCGCGATCTTCGCCACAGTCCCCCGTCATCCCCCCTTCGAGCCCAACGTGCAGGGCCGTTCGGTCCTCATCGTGGGCGCCTGTTACGCCGACTCCGTCAGGGACGGAGAACGCGCCCTCGCTCCGCTGCGCAAGCTCGCCGATCCCCTCATGGACTTCAGCAGCCCGACGCCCTACGTCCAGATGCAAAAAGTTTTCGATGAAGACTATCCCCCCGGCCGGCGGCGGTATTATTGGAAGTCGGTCTATGAAGACCGCTTGAGCGACGAAGTGATCGACCGCCTTATCGCTCACGCCGAGAAACGGCCTTCCCCGCTCTCCACGATTGCGGTTTGGCATCTCGGAGGCGCCATCCGCCGCCTCCGCCCGCAGGAAACGGCCTTCCACCACCGCGCGGCCGCCTATCTCATCGGCTGCGAGGCGAACTGGGACCTGCCGGAAGACGACGTTTCCAACGTCCTCTGGGTGCGGAACTGCATTTCCGACCTGCGCCGCTTCTCGGACGGCGTCGTTTACCTCAACTTCCCGGGTTTCCTGGAGGAGGGAGAGGACATGATGCGCGCCGCCTACGGGGCCAACTACGAACGGCTGATGGCCCTCAAAACGCAATACGACCCGGCGAACGTTTTCCATCTCAACCAAAATATTAAGCCCCTATACATGGCGAAGTAAATTCTTGCGCATCCTGGAGGCCCAGATTCGCGGTGATTTCAAGGCGCGAGGAGCACGCATATCTGTAGATATGCAAACGACGAGCAACGCGGAAATCGCCCGAAGATGGGCCTCCCCGAAGGGCCGGCGCACTTTTGGGCTACAACTTCGTTGCTCATCGCTTACAGGCCCACCGGCCTGCGCGCTCTTCGCGCCTCGTTTCGCCGCAAAATTGCGCCGGCAGGATACGCAAGAATTTACTTCGCCATGTATAGTACAGCATGCGTAATGTTTGGTATCATATGGCATGATCAAACCCTTGGGCGATCAACCGAATCCGTCACCTTCCCCGGGGGAGGGCCGCCGGCTCGTCGACATCGTCGACGGCATCCCTTTCATGGGCTTTATCGTCGATGAGGACCTTCGCATCCTCCTCTGGAACCGGACCGCCGAGGCCAAGCTTCCCCAAGAGGACCTCCAGAACAGCCGGTCCGGCGACGTGTTGCGCTGCGTCCACGCGCTGGAATCCCCCGCGGGCTGCGGGCGGTCCGAGTCCTGCCAGACCTGCGTGGTCCGCAGCGCCGTCCGCGAGGCTTTTCAGGGGAAGCAGGTCGCTCGCCAACGCATCCTCATAGAGAGGGCCCTGGACGATTCCAACCAGGGGCTCCCGATCCTGATCACCGCCTCACCCATCGAGCACGATGGCCGGCGGTACTGCCTGCTGATCTTCGAGGACATCCGCGATGACCGTTGACAAAACGGGGAGGCCCGGTTATACTGTGTCTATGATTTACGCTATGAGCGTCGTCAATCTCTTGGTTGTCGTCCTCCAGGTCGTCGTCCTGGGGCGGGAGGTCGTCGCGCCGTAGCAAAGGTCTGAGTCGGAAGAAAAATTCAATAGGACCGTCGGTGCGAAAAGCCCCGGCGGTTTTTTATTTTTATAGGAGATCCCACATGAACACCACACACATGAAAAATCCACACGACGCGCCCCGGAGCGCGGACGCAAGTTCTCCCGACAGGCAGGTCCTGAACGGGGCGGACCGGATCGTGCGCGTCCTGGCTCAGGAAGGCGTGGACATCGTTTTCGGTTACACGGGCGGCAACATCCTCCCCACCATCGACGCCCTCTGCCGCCACAACGCCGCGCAGGAGGCCATCGAGTTCATTGTGCCCGCCAACGAGCAGGGAGCGGGGTTCATGGCGTCGGGGTACGCCCGGTCCTCGGGACGCGTGGGAGTGGTCCTCGTGACCTCGGGCCCCGGCGCCACCAACACCGTCACGCCCATCCGCGACGCCCTGGCCGACTCCATCCCGATGGTGTGCATCACCGGCCAGGTGCCCCGCGCGGACATCGGCACGGACGCCTTCCAGGAGGCTCCCGTCTTCCACATCATGAGCGCCTGCGCCAAGCAGGCGTTCCTGGTGATGAACCCGGAAGAACTGGAGGCCACCGTGCGCGCGGCTTTTGAAATCGCCCGGTCGGGGCGGCCCGGTCCCGTGGTGGTGGACATCCCCAAGGACGTTCAGCTCTGGAAGGGCGGTCCGGGAATTGAGGCGTTGCCCCTGCCCGGCTACCGCGGGAGGTTAAAAGGCGGGGAGGGCGCGACGTTGTCTCCGACGAAAGGCGAAGCCTTCTTCAAGAACTTGGCCGACAGCCGCCGGCCGCTCCTCTACGCGGGCGGCGGCGTGATCCACGGCGAGGCGGCCGAGGAATTGAAGGCGTTCGCCGAAACCTTCCGCATCCCGGTGACCACCACGCTCATGGGCCTGGGCGCGTTCGACAGCGGGCACCCGCTGTCCCTGCACATGCTTGGCATGCACGGCACGCCTTACGCCAACTACGCCGTGGAGGATTGTGATTTCCTCTTCGCCGTGGGCGCCCGTTTCGATGACCGCGTGGCGGGCAAAGTGAAGGAGTTCGCCCCGAACGCCAAGTTCATCGCCCATCTCGACATCGACGCCTCCGAGATCGGCAAAATGAAATCCGTGCATTGGTCCCACGTGGCCGGGGCCAAGGCGGGGCTGAAGGACCTGCTGGAGGCGGGGAAGGCCCTGGGGTTCCGGCGGGATTTCTCGCCCTGGCTCGCGCACGTTGGGGAGCTGAAAACGAATCACCCGTTGAACTACCGGCGGGACGGGGACCTGATCCAGCCCCAGCGCGTGCTGGAACTGTTGAGCCGGATCGTGGACGGCGAAGCCATCATCGCCACGGGCGTGGGCCAGCACCAGATGTGGGCCGCCCAGTACCTGCGGCACAAAGCGCCGCGGCGGTTCCTCACGTCGGGCAGCATGGGCACGATGGGGTACGGCCTGCCGGCGGCCATCGGCGCGCAGTTCGCCCACCCGGAGCGGCTCGTGATCGACATCGACGGGGACGGCAGCCTGCGCATGAACCTCGGAGATCTGGAGACGGTGGCCACCTACAACCTGCCGGTGAAGGTGCTCCTGCTCAACAACGAGGGGGACGGCATGGTGCGCCAAGTCCAGTCCCTCTATTACGGCAGCCGTCATTTCGGCATCGATAAAAGCCGGCACACGATGGACTTTACGAAGGCGGCGGAGGCCGCGGGCTATCCGTTCGCCCGGAAGATCGCACGGCCGGAGGAAACGGAAGAAGCCCTCCGGGCCTTCCTTTCCTCGACAGGTCCCGCGTTCTTGGAAGTGCGGATTGATCCTTTCGCCGCCGTGTATCCGATGGTGGGCCCGGGAGAGGGCTACAAAGAGATGATGACGGGGCCGTGGATTCCGTCGAGAAACGGGCATTAGTCATACCAAGAAACCCCGAGCAATAGGAGGTGCGAGTTGATGCCGGGATTGGTGTCGGACCTCCCGGCGTTTGAGAGGTGATGGAAACGGTATTCGAACGCCAAGGAGAATCGCTCCCAAGCCTTGAAAGGGACTTGCCATTTCAACCCGGCTTGGGGAGTGAAGTTCAACGTCACGGTTCCCGGCGGGACGGCACTGCTGGTCCTTAAACCGCCGACGCCGGCCTCAAACGAGGGCGAGTACGGCCCCCAGGAAGGCGTGAAGCACAAAAGCGCGTTGGCGCCCGCCCCATACACCCTCGGGTCCTGGTCGATTTCGAAATAGGGGATGACTTCCACCGACGTGTGGAACTGCCCCCCGGAGGACCCGGCGCCGAGAGGGCTGAAGAAATGGCTCCAGCGGAAGATCACCTCCGTGAACACCATGGACAGGCGCGGCCCGTCCGGGACCCGGCCCTGGCCGATCCCCGCCAGTAAGCTCCACTCGTTCCGGCCGGCCAGCGGGGCGTACCGGGCCTTCCGATGAGACCCCGCCTCCGCTTCCCGCGGAAGGAAGACACACGAAAGCAAGAACATGCCCGCTAGGATCTTCTTCCCCGGCATGGCATCTATTTGGTTATTGGAAGAGAGTTGACAATTTGACGACCACGCCCAGGTCCGGGGTTTCCGACGTCAAGCCGAAAGGAACGCCGATCCCGGCCTCGAACAAGGACGTCGGCTTATAGAAGACGCCGGGCGCGATCCGCCACCTCCCGTCCGCCTCATTGGTCCCCTCCAGCTCCGCCGCGAACCTCCAATTGGTCAAGGGATAAACACCGGCCAAGCTGTACAGGAAATCGGTTTCATCGCTGATGTTCGCCGTCACCGCCCCGTGGAGCTGACCGGCGCCGAAGGCCCGGGCCGTGATGATTGAGGGTCGGAAGGTGTATTCATCATCCCCCAAGCCCTCGTCCTCATCTCCCGTCGGAAAGACCTGCCGCGCCCGGAAGGAGACGGTGTAGGGATCCAACCTGTCCCACAGCGTGTAGAACACCCCCACCTGGGTGTCGCCCAGACCGTATTCCCGGTTGCCTCCCTCGGGGTCAAGGTAAAGGTAAGGGACTTCCGCGTCGATCTGCCATTCGTCCGTCAAGCCATACTCCACCAGCAAGGGCAGGCGCCCGGTGACGAAATTGTCGTCCTCGCCATGGTCCGCTCCCACCGTCAATTGGGCGCGGCCGGCGAGCTGCGGATGGACGGATTCGGCGATCAAGAATTCCTGAAGCAGTTGATCTTCCTGGTCAAGGGCCCGACCCAAGGATGGGAACACCGCCAAAACAAGGCCCGCGCAAACGCATCGTGCCACGATTCTTAGGAAAGGATTCATATCGGCCTCCTTCGCTGTTCGGAAAGGAGTGATCGTGAATGGGGGCAACGGCTGGGGGAAATGAGAAGCTATCTCATTTCATTATAATGCTTTTTCTTTCAGGGGCCAAGGCGGAGCGCCCTTCCATTCCTGCCGGAAATGAGAGAGGGTGAGGAGGGGATGCCTCCAAAACATCTTGGGGCCGGACTCTCGCATGACGGTCTTCATCCGCGCCCGGAGTTCGGGCTTGTAACAATGGATGGGGCATTTCGCGCAGGTGGTTTTCTTCTCTTGGAAGGGGCATTTTTCAAGGCGGAGAAGAGCGTACATCAAGAGGTCTTCGCATTCGCCGCACAGGCCGGATTTCCGTCTGTGATGGTCCGCGCAAAAGATGGACACCATCGTCTGGACGATCCTTTTGTCCCGGACGATGTTAGGGGGCGGAGCGGCCCGCGGGGAGCGCCCGTTCATGAGCCAACCGCCTCCTTCGCCTCTTCAGGAACGTAACGGCACAAGGGGTCCGCCGCCAAGATGTCGCCGGTCATGGCGTAGGCCCTGGCGCGGGACCCGCCGCAGAGCCGGCGGTGCTCGCACCGGCCGCAGTTCCCCTTCAGGCGGTCCGGATCCCGCAGGGACCGGAAGAGGTCCGAGCGGCGGTAAAGGACCGCCAGAGGGTTTTGCCGCACGTTCCCGGCGGCCAGGGGCAGGAACCCGCTGGGGCACACGTCGCCCACGTGCGAAATGAAGACGAACCCCTTCGCGTCGTTGATGCCCTCCGACGGCATCGGCCGCCCCGACCGCTTGGCCACGATGCGCCGGTAATGCGGCGCCTCGGTGGTCTTGATGGCGAAACGGGCCCCGCGCGAGATCTCAAAAAGCCGTTCCAGGACGTTTTCACACTCGTCCGCATCGATCATGATTTGGGGATCCGCCCGCCCCGTGGGCACCAGGAAGAAAACGCTCCAAAGGATCGCCCCCAACTCTCCCACGCGCTTGGCCATGGCTTCCAGCGTGGCGGCGTTCAGGCGGGTGATGGTCGTGCCGATTTGGAGAGGAAGGCCGATCGCGCGCGCGTCCCGGGCGATCTCCATCGTGCGTTGATATGAGCCTTCCACCCGGCGGAACGCGTCGTGCATTTCCGGGACATGGCTGTCCAAACTGACGGCCACCCTATGCAATCCGGCGGTTTTCAGCTCGTTCAGCCGCTCCCGCGTCACTTTGTCCGTGGCGCTGGGGCTTAAGGCCGTGCGCAACCCGCGGGAGACGGCGTGCCGGACGAGGGCCGGCAGATCCTCCCTCTCCATGGGGTCGCCGCCCGTCAACACGAACAGCGGGCGCCCCATACGCGCGACGTCGTCGATCAGCCGGAAACTCTCTTCGGTGGACAGCTCTAAGGGGTTCCGCTTCGGGACGGCCGCAGCCCGGCAGTGAACGCACGCCAGCCCGCAAGCGCGCGTGACCTCCCAAATCACCACGGCGGGATTTTCGTCGTAACGCGCCACGACCCGGCTCACGAACGGATCATGACCAGCATCATCTTGAAACGCTCGACGGCCGCCACCGCGTGGGGCTTGCCCGCCGGCAGGAGGAGCATTTCCCCGGCTTTCACGCGATGAGGCCGGCCGGAAATGGAAATTTCCCCCTCCCCCTCCGTCACGAGCACCAGGGCATCGAACGCGGCGCTGTGCTCGCTCAACTCCTGCCCCTTGTCAAACGCGAACGTCGTCACGGTGCCCGTCGGCCTGCGGAGGATTTCACGGCTGACCACCGAACCGGCTTGATAATCCACCCACTCCGCCGCGCGTGCCGCTTTCTCCGAGAGCTCTCCCGCGGTGCGCGTTGCTTCCGCCTTCTCCATGGATCCCTCCTTTTTCACGCCTTCTCCGTCTTCAAATCGAGCGCGGACTTTGAACCCGATGAGCGTCCACTTCCCGCGCCAACGTTTTCAGCCGCTCGGCCCCCATCAGCTTTTCCGAGAGGGGGAAGAGCACTTCCTCCTCTTTCCGCATGTGCGCCGAGAGATACCGGCAGAAGGACCGAAAGGCCAAAGGCCATGTCCCCAGCAGCGGCCGGAGGTTCGCCTCTTTTTCCAACCGGTCCAACTGCTCATCCACCGCCTGGTGTTCCTTTTCAAGCGCTTCCATATCTTCGACGGTCATTTCCGGGTGGCGCGCCCGGGCGATTTCTTTGCGCACGGCCGGATAGTAATAGGCGTCCTCAAACCAGGCGTGCAGCGCCACGTGTCTTTTGAGCAGTTCCACAAGCCGGATGACTTGCTTGGGGTCGCGCGCCTGCGGCGGGGCGTCGATGGCGGATTCCAACTGCTGAATGATCTTTTGGAAGGATTTGTGATCGCCCGACAACCGATCGGTGATTTTCATGTTTGGCCGTCCTCGGAGCGCAGGGCCGACAACCGGTCCGGCACCTTGACTCTCTTCATATCGGCGCTCATCATTTGCTGGGAAAGAGATTCGAGCGCCGCCTCGCCCAGCACTTTCTCCGAAAGAGGGAACAGCTCCCCCTCTTCTTTCTGAATATGCGCCAGCATTACCTTCCGGCAATCCTCGAGGGCCGGCAGCCAGGCGGTCCCATCGGAGCCTGCGCGGACCGCCTCTTCCAGACGGCGCAGGCGCACTTCGATCTGCCTGTGGTCTTCTTTGAGAAGCTCGATCGCTCTCGGCGGGCATCCTTGCGGCCCGGCCTTCATGAGGCCCTCCAGAATCGCCGGGAAGAAGATGGCGTCTTCAAACCAGGAATGGACGGCCAACTGGCCGCGCAGCAGATCGACCAGGCACGCGGCTTTCCAGGACTGTTCAGGCCGATCCGTCTTCCCGCTCCATTCACGGAGGTCCTCAAGCACGCTGAAGAGAGACATGTGGTCGCTCTGCAACCGGTCCGTGATTTTCATCGGCCCCTCCCATTTCCATTAATGGCAACCGCAATCCCCGTGCATGACGACCTGCTGCTTCGGAGATGCCCGATAGCGTTTTTCCAAGGACTGAAC
>JACQPF010000342.1 GCA_016207625.1 Elusimicrobiota bacterium
GACTTGAGCGCCGCGTTGGAAAGCGCCCACGCCGTGGGATAATTGCCGAGGCTGGCCCGGAAAATGAAGCCGTCGCAAAGCGTCGTCGTCTGCCTGTCGGGCCGCGGGGACAAAGACATGAACCAACTGCAATCATTGCTGCACAAACAACCGGGAGGCCGCTCATGAGCCGGAACCGGTTGGAGGAACGTTTTGACTCTTTGAAAAGAGACGCGCGAAAAGCCCTCATCGCCTACGTCACAGGGGGATATCCCTCCTTGAAAGAGATGGACCGCACCGTGCGCGTTTTGGAAAAAGCGGGGGTGGACGTCGTTGAGATCGGCGTGCCCTTTTCAGATCCCATCGCGGATGGACCCACCATCCAGTTCGCCTCCCAAAAAGCCCTTGAGAACGGGATCACGCTCAAAGCGATCTTGAAATGGGTCGCAACGTTCAGGAGATCTTCCCGTTTGCCCGTGGTGCTCATGAGTTATTTGAACCCCATTCATCGCATGGGTTACCGGGCTTTTGCCGAACAGGCGAGCGCGGCCGGCGTCGACGGGCTGATCGTTCCGGATTTGATCCCTGAGGAGGCGGGGCCTCTCCAAGAGGTTTTGGCCGGTCACGGGTTGAACGTCATCTTCCTCGTGGCTCCCACCACGGTGCCCGAAAGGCGGAAATGGGTGGCCCGGCGGAGCGGCGGGTTCCTGTATGCGGTTTCCCTCACCGGGGTCACCGGCGTCCGCCAGGGCTTGCCGAAAGAGGCGCTTTCGTTCGTTAAGGGACTGAAAAAAATATCACCTGTCCCCGTCGCCGTCGGTTTCGGCATCTCAAAACCGGACCAGGTCCGGTTGTTCGCTCCGCATGTCGACGGCGTCATCTTCGGTTCCGCGCTTGTTGAGAAATTGAAAAACCATCACCCCATTTATCCCTTTGTGAAGTCTTTGCGCTCCGCGCTCGACGGCTCGAAATCATAGAGCGGGACGCGACATTGAGGAGGAAGATCATGGCGGTTGACGATTCGGGGAAGAAAAAACCCATTCCGGAGGGGCTTTGGGCGAAATGCCCCAAATGCGAGCAGATCATCTACAGCAAGGAGCTTCAAACCAATATGAGCGTCTGTCCGAAATGCGGCCACGCACTCCGGATCAACGCGCGGGAACGCATTCAACTGCTCATAGAGGAAGGCTCTTTCACGGAGATCGCGGCGGATTTGGAGCCGAAAGATCCTTTGGAGTTCGTGGATTCTGTTCCCTATAAAACCCGCATGAAGGAGAGCCAGAAGAAAACGGAACAAAAAGAGGCGGCGATCATCGGGGAGGGGATGATGGGCCCCCACCGCGTCGCGGTGGCCGCTCTGGATTTCGAGTTCATGGGCGGGAGCATGGGCAGCGTGGTGGGGGAGAAGGTCACCATGGCCATCGAGTACGCCCTGGAAAATGAGCTGCCGCTCCTCATCGTTTCCGCGTCCGGAGGCGCGCGGATGCAGGAAGGCATCCTCTCGCTTTTCCAAATGGCGAAAACCAGCGCCGCCTTGGCGCGTTATCAGAAGGAGCAACTGCCATACATTTCCGTCTTGGCCGATCCCACCACGGGGGGCGTCACCGCCTCTTTCGCCATGCTGGGGGACATCATCGTGGCGGAGCCCAGGGCCCTCGTGGCCTTCGCCGGCCCCCGCGTCATCGAGCAGACCATCCGCCAGACCCTCCCGCAGGGGTTCCAACAGTCGGAGTTCGTGTTGAAGCATGGGATGGTCGACATGGTGGTGGAGCGCCAGCAGTTAAAAGTCACGCTGATCAAGCTGTTCGACTTCTTCATGTCCGCCCGCCGAAAAGCCCGGGCGGCTCAACTGGAGAAGGAGTGAGTTGATCTCTTCCCCGGCGATCCGTCTCGGGCTGGACCGGGTTCGCCTCGCCCTCGAACGGCTCGGGCATCCGGAGGATTCCTTCGCTTCGGTTCTGGTCGCGGGGACCAACGGCAAAGGGTCCGTTTGCGCCATGGTCGAATCGATCTTGAGGTCGGGCGGCTATCGGACAGGGCTCTTTACATCTCCCCATTTGGTGGATGTCCGGGAACGGATTCGCGTCAACAGGGAAAAGATGCCCGCTTCGCGGTGGAGGGCCCTTCAAGCGGACGTGGAATCCCTCGCCCGGAGGAGCCGGCTTTCGCTGACGGAGTTCGAAATCCAGACCCTCATGGCGTTCCTCCATTTCCACCGGGAAAGCGTGGATGTTGCCGTCGTGGAAGTTGGGCTGGGCGGGCGATTGGACGCGACGAACACGCTGCCGGCGCCGGAGGCGACTGTGATCACGTCCATTGGCCATGACCATGGGGCTTGGCTGGGGACGACTTTGAAAGACATCTATTTCGAAAAGGCCGGGATCGCGCGCCCGGGGATCCCTCTCCTCCAGTCCTTGCCGAAATCCTTGGTACGCCGGGGGAAATCGTTTTGCAAGCGGAACGCCGTACCTTCAAGTCTCCTTGGGGAGAACATTCTGCCCGTTCGGCCGGGGCTGACGATTCCCTTGAAGGGATCGCATCAAAGGGACAACGCCGCTTTGGCGGTGGGGGTCTGTGAGTCGCTCAAACGCAAGGGATGGTTTCTCTCCGAGCGGCATGTCCGGCAAGGGTTGGCGAAGGCGGTTTGGCCGGGGCGGTTTCAGGTGGTTCGTCCGCGCGGGTTTAAAGCGGCGGTTGTTTTGGACGGCGCCCACAACCCAGAGGCGGCCCAGATGCTGGCGGCGACCTACCGGGCCTCGCCATGGGGCCGGCGTTCCGCCACGTTGATTTTCGGCTGTCTGAAAGATAAAGATTCCGCGGGGATCATCCGTGCCCTCGGGCCTTTGGCCCGCCGGGTCTTGACGGTTTCTCTTCCGACCCCCCGGACGCAAAGCGCGGCGGCGCTTCAGGCCCTATGGACGAAACACGCTCCGGCCGCCTCATGCCGGGACTTCTCGTCCGCTTGGAAGGAAGCGAGTCGGGACAAGGGGTCTCCCGTTTTGGTCACGGGCTCTCTCTATTTGGTGGGCGAAGCTCTGAAATTTTTTCGGTTGGAGGTGTAAAAAACTCACATGAAGAAACAAAGCCTTCGTTTGGGAATCGATTTGGGCGGCACTCAAGTGAAAACCGCTTTGGTGGACGCTCGGGGAAAAATTGTTTCTATGATGAGGGTGGATACCGCACGAGACCCTCAACAGCTCGTGGAGGCGTTGAAAAGCGCCCTGCGGCCCTGGCTGGGCCTTCCATTAATTGGCACGGGGATCGGCGTGGCCGGCGACGTTGACCCGGAGAAGGGCTTGGTGCGGTTTGCGCCAAATCTCAAATGGAAAAGCGTTCGCTTGAAGGATTTGTTTCAAAAAGCGGGGTTCCCTCGGCCCATTTGTTTTGATAACGATGCCACGGCCGCGGCCTGGGGAGCCTATCATGTGGAACTGAAGCGCCACGCGCGCCATCTGATCGTCCTGACCTTGGGCACGGGCGTCGGAGGGGGTCTTGTGTTAAATGGTCAGCTTTATCATGGGGCCACGGGAACGGCCGGTGAGTTGGGGCACATCACGATCGATACGGAAGGCCCGGCTTGCGGCTGCGGCAATACGGGATGCCTAGAGACGTATCTGGGGGCCGCGCATTTGGTGAAATGGGCCAAACGGCAAATGGCTGTCCGGGGCCGTAAAGCCCCCGAGGACCTGACCCCGCGCGACTTGAGCCTCGCCGCCAAAAAAGGCGACGCTGTGGCGAAACAGGCCTGGCAACGAGCCGGTGACGCGCTCGGCATCGGACTTTCAAACCTCATCAACATCTTCAATCCGGACACGATCCTTTTGTGCGGAGGCGTGGCGGGGGCTTCGCCTCTCTTCCTGCCTCGGGCGAAGGCCGTGATCGCCCGGAGAGCGTTTCAAACCGCCCGGAAAGCCGCAACCGTCCGGGTTTCCGAAAAGAGCCAGCATCTGGGGGTCATCGGAGCCGCCCTCCTCGTTCCCTGATCGGCGAACGGCGAAAAGCGACAACGTGAAGACAGCCCTGAACGAAATGACTTTTCGCCGGCGTCTTTCCGTCAGTTCGCTTGCGTTTTGGGGCCTGTCGGTTTTTTTATTCTCTCCAAACGTCGATGCGGAAGACCAGCCCGTTTCTTTCACCAGCGGCACCATCACCTCCGACCACCTGGAATACCGCCCCGCGGAAAGCCTCATGGTGGCGAAGGGGCACGCGGTTCTGATCTCAAGCCAAACACGCCTGGAGGCGGACGAGATCCACATCCGCATCTCCAGCCAAACCGCCACCGCCTCCGGAAAAGTGTATATGGAAGACGAGCGGATGACCCTCTATTCCGATCAACTGGATTACGATTGGGGGTTGTCGACGAGCCTTCTCGAGAACGGATACGTCCAAGACCCGCCGTGGCGGCTGTGGGGCCGGCGCATGCGGCGGCTCGGCCCGGAGCGATTTTCCGTTCAGAGAGCCGCCATGACGAGCTGCGATTTGAACCCGCCGCATTACCATTTCCGGGCCAAGAGCATGCATTTCCTCTCCAAGAAACGGGCCACCACCTACAAGACCCGGCTCGCCTTCGGGACGGATGCCGTCTTTTACGTTCCCTTTTACACGCGGTCTCTCAGGGACAACCGGTGGACGTACACCGTGGACCCGGGCCGAAGCAGCTATCATGGATATTACGCGAAATCCATCTTCACCTACCCTCTCACTCTCAACAGCTACGGGCGGCTGTATTGGGACCATTTTCAATTGTCGGGGAACGGCTGGGGTGCGGAATACAACTATTTCCGGCCGGACGTGAAAGGGTCTTTCTACGGCTATCGCATCACGGACCGGAAAGCCAAAATGGAACGTTGGAACCTCCGGGTCGGGCATTGGCAGCAATTGGCGGCGCGGTGGTCCCTCCAAGCCAACGCCCTGTATCTTAGCGACTTGGACTTCAACAACCTTTACTTTCGCGACGACACGAGACGGGTGCTCCAGCAGGCGGAATCCGACGCCGCCGTCACCTATCAGCACCCGGTGTTCACGACCCGGATGAGCGTGGAGCACGACCGTGTCTTCAACGTTCAGAAAAGGCGGTTCATCGGCCAGAGGAGCGCCCTGCCGATGGCGACGTTGCAGACGGTCCCGCTCCTGTTCGGCCCGAGCGTGTATTTCACGCTTTCCGGCAACGCCCGGCACGAATACGTGCGTCCCGGGGACCCCATCAACCCCGATTTCGACCGCTTTCGCAAGAGCGCCGACGCGGCGGCCAACCTGTCGCGTCAGTTCCGCCCATCGAAGGACGTCACGATCACCCCCTCCGCGGGGATGGACGAAACGTGGCAGTCCTGGCGCGCCGTGGGCGGCACGGTGGACTTGAACGATATCTATCAGGGCCACGGATTCACGGGCTTGAATTTTCGTCACCGCCTGACGCGGAACTTGGACTATGACTTATCCCACTCTTACCGGGTCCGCTGGGCTCCCAATTCGCTGAAGCGCGATCACGCCTCCCCAGGCGCGAATGACAAGGGAACGGAGGCGAACGCCATCAGTCTTTTTTCGTCCTACCGCCTCGGCGCGGGGTTTTGGGCGCGGGCCAGTTCGGGGTATGACCTGCGCCTCCTCGAGGGAGAGAAGATCAAGAGCCCGCGGCAAAAAATCGCGCCGCCCAGCGTTGAAATGAGTTACCGGCCGACGCGCTGGATGGAGCTCTTCCACCGGCAGACCTTCCTCCTCTACCCTGTCCGTCGGCCGCAAACCGGCCAATTTTCCTTTAACGCCGGCCAGAGGGAAATCGCCTCCTTCAACTCCGGCTTCAGCTACAATTCGGGAGCACCCGGACAGGTGCAGATCCGCCACGGAGCCACGTTCCCTTTGACGACCGGCTGGTGGCTGGACGGAGAAGTCCTCTACACCGCGAAGGGGACGGGCAAGCTGAACTACGACACCGTCCAGATGGACGAGAAACGCCTCACGGTCCGCCGGGACCTTCATTGCTGGGCGGCCCGCGGGGGATTTGAACAGAGGCCGGGCGTCTACGAATTCTTTATACGTGTTGACATAAAGGCCAACGTCGCGGCGCGCCAGGGCGTGGCCTCCCCGGAGGAGCGGCAGTTCTATCCGACGAGGAAGCAGGAGATCCCTTGACCGCGCTCTCTGAATTTTGATTAATAAAACTTATATGTACAAGGACATCCTCCCATGAAAATCCTCGTGACCGGCGGAGCCGGGTTCATCGGCTCCCATTTCGTCCGTTATTGGCTGGACAAGCACCGCGGCGACCGCATCGTCAACTTCGACAAGCTCACCTACGCGGGCAACCTGGGCAACCTCAAAGACGTCCGGAAGTCCCCGCGGCACGTTTTCATCCGGGGCGACATCAAGAGCGTCGGGCAGGTGCGGAAGGCGTTGAAGGGGGTGGACGCCGTCATCAATTTCGCGGCGGAGACCCACGTGGACCGGTCCCTCCTGGACGCGAGCGACTTCATCCAGACGAACGTGCAGGGGACCTACACGATCGTAAACGCCGCCCGGGAGTCGGGCGTCAAACGATTCCTTCACGTCTCCACCGATGAGGTCTACGGATCCGTCCTTCGGGGGAAAACGCCGGAAGGACACCCTCTGAACCCCTCCAGCCCCTACGCCGCTTCCAAAGCCTCCTCGGACCACATGGTGATGACTCAATGGATCACCTACGGATACCCGGCGATGGTTACGCGCTGCACGAACAACTACGGGCCGTTCCAGTATCCCGAGAAATTCCTCCCCTTGTTCATCACGAACGCCCTTGAGGGCATGCCGCTTCCTCTATACGGCCGCGGCCTGAACGTGCGGAACTGGATCCATGTCTTGGACCATTGCGAAGCCCTGGACCTCGTCCTCCGCAAGGGCCGGCCCGGCGAGATCTACAACGCCGCGGGTGAAAAAGAGTGGAAAAACATCGACGTGGCGAAGTTCATCCTCAAACGCCTCAACCGCCCCACGAGCCTGTTAAATTTCGTGAAAGACCGGCCCGGGCACGATTTCCGTTATGCGCCGGACATGACGAAGATCCGCCGGGAATTGGGTTGGAGGCCGCGGCGCCCGTTCGATCGGGGCCTCATCGAGTTGATCGAATGGTACCGGGCCAATGAGAGCTGGTGGAAGCCCATCAAGACCCAAAATCCGGCTTTTAAAAAATATTACGCCGAGCAATACGCGAAACGACTTAAAAACTAATGGACAGGGGTGGGAAGACCATGAAGAAAAACGTCGCTATCGTCGGAACCGGGTATGTGGGCCTCGTCACAGGCACATGCCTCGCCGAGATCGGCCATTCGGTGATCTGCGTGGACAACGACAAGAAAAAGGTCCAAACTCTCCTCAAGGGCGGGATCCCCATTTTCGAGCCCGGATTGGATGAGCTCATTAAGAAGAACCGTAAAGCCAAGCGTCTCACTTTCACGGACCGTTTGGAGGATGGGCTCAAGGAATCGGAGATCGTTTTCATCGCCGTGAACACGCCACCCATGATGAACGGCGAAGCCGATCTCTCCTTCGTTGAAACGGTGGCCAAGCAGATCGCCCAAAGCATGAAGCGCTATACCATCGTGGTGGAGAAATCCACCGTCCCCGTGCAGACGGGCGAGAAGATCAAGCAGACCA
>JACQPF010000326.1 GCA_016207625.1 Elusimicrobiota bacterium
CTTCAACGCCGTGCGCAACGTCCTTGCCCATTTCAAGAAGGAGGCGAGTGGTATAAAAGCCGGAAGCCTGAAAAAACTGATCAACCGCATAGCCGAATTCGCTGACCGCGGGGACCTGCCCGGCCTTAAGCACGTGTTGAAAGACGTTGGTCGTATAATCACATCCAAGGAGCGGGAGGCTTCGGGCCGTTTGGACGCGGCGAAAGCGCTCGAGAAGTTGGTCGAACATTATTCGGAAGGGACCGGAGGACTGAAGGACCTTTTAAATGAGTACAAGGCGGCGGTTGCGGCGAAGGACGCTGAAAAACTCAAGAGCGTCCAAGCGGGGCTCGGTAAATGGCTGGAAGGCAACAAGGACTTCGTGGCGGCCTTGAAGAACGCACAAAAAGCGTTGGAGGGTGAGCTTGGGAACAAGGGCGGTTTGGTCAAGGGGTTGGGTAAGCTTATCCAGGATTTGGAGAAAGGCCTCGGCAAACTGAAGGATTTTTCAAAGGATCTCTCCAAGGTCGTGGAATCCCTTGCGCCGGCGGAGGGCCAAGACGACGGTCAAGAGCCCGGTTCTGGACAAAAGTCCGGTCCCAAGACGCCTCCTTGGGCGGGACAGGTCACCACCACGACCACGACCTCGCACACCATCAACACCTACGCCATCATTTGGGGCCAGGCGGTGGTTGTTCAAGCGGACACGGTCTCCGATACTTCGAGCGCGGCCAACAACACTCACACGATTTCCACGGTGTTCTATCAATATAACGCCAACGGTCAACTGAGCGGCGCCAAAGGCGGGTCCACAAGCACAACGACGGGGATGGTCATGCAGGCCAAGGACGTGAACAAAGACGGCAAGATCGACAATTCCGACAAGGTGGGCGGCAAGTTCCAATACGAGGAGAAAGAAGGCACCACGACCGCGACGACTATGAACACCTACGCCGTGATTTGGGGCCAGGCCGTGGTGATTAAGTCCGTCACCGACAGCGATACGATCGCCGGGGCCACATCGTCCACATCCCATTCCGAAACCACCTACAGCTATAACGCCAAAGGCCAGCTCACGGGAGCATCCGGTTTTTCCAAGGGGACTTCCAGCACGGAGGTTTGGAACGACAAGGATCGCGATAACGTTTGGGACGAAGATGAAACGGAGGTCCAGACAACGGAATCGGACACCACGAATACTTACCGCATCATCTGGGGCCAGGCCTTGGTCACCAACTCCGTGACGACTTCAACGACGATTTCCGGGGCGACGAAGACGGAGACCACCTCGGTCGTCAACTACACCTACAATTCCGCGGGCCAACTCGTGGGCGCTTCGGGGTATGCCGACAGCACCTCCACAGGACCCGTTTGGAACGATCCGGATGGAGAATTCGAAATCCCCTCCGAAGAGAACGGCTGGACACAGCAAGATGACGGAACCTGGAAAAAAGTCACAACCCTCGAGGACGGGACCAAGCAGGTTCAAACCGCCGCCCAAGACGGCGACGATTGGACCGTTAAAACCAAATACACGGACTCCAACGGCCTCAGCACAACGGAAACAATGACTTTCAACACGTCAAACGGCCAATGGGAGAGCCAAACGGTCACCGAAGTGTTGGATGAAAACGGCAACGTCATCGAAGAAACGGACACAGACTCCGGCGTGAACAAGAAAGGCGGCTGGGTGGACAGCGTCACCGAAACCCACACCGAAAACACTTACGCCATCATCGCCGGACAGGCCGTGATCACGAAATCCGTCTCGGACTCCAAAACCGTGACCGGGGCCACCGTCACCGAGACCCACTCCGTCACCCGCTATGAATACAACGCCAGCGGGCAACTCATCGGGGCCACGGGCCATTCCAAGAGCGTGACGAAAGCAACGAACGACGACGGAACCGTCACCGTGACCAAAACAAGAACGGAGAACATCTACGCCATCATCGGCGGCCAGGCCGTGGTGATGAAGTCGATTTCCCAATCGGTGACCCGGTCCAACGGCGGCGCGGTCATCACCAAATCCAAATCGGTCACCACGTACCAATACAACGCCGACGGCCAGCTCATCGGGGCGGCGGGACACTCCCGGAGCGTGACAAAGACAAAGAACGCCGACGGAACGGTTTCCGTGACGAAGACGAGAACGACCAACATTTACGCCATCATCCTCGGCCAGGCGGTGGTCACCCAATCCATCTCCAAATCAACCACGGTGTCCGGCGCCACCACCACAACGTCCACTTCGGTCACCAATTACCGATACAACGACCTCGGCCAGCTCGTCGGGGCCTGGGGCTATTCCGACGGCACCACCACCGGCGAAGTTTGGAACGACGCCAATAAGAACAAAACCGTTGATGAGGGTGAAATGGTGGACACTGTTTCCAAGTCCCACACTTTGAACTCTTACGCCATCATCATGGGCCAGGCCATGATCTCGAAATCCATCACGCTCTCCACCAGCAAGACGGCGACTTCCTCGACCACATCCATCTCCACCGTGAAATACGAATACAACGACCAAGGTCAACTCGTGGGGGCCGAGGGGAGCGGCCGGTCCAATTCCACCACGTCGGTCTACAGCAGCGATTGCGGCTGTTATCAGAACAAATCCAGCACCAGCGTTTTCACCCAGGAATACCGGATCATCTGGGGACAGGCCGTCATGACGAAGCAGACCACGGATACCTATGAGGGCAAGCAGGGTTTTGAGGGCAGCCATACCCATGTGGAAGTGACCTACATATACAACAACAAAGGCCAGCTCATCGATGCCGTCGGCACGGGCTGGACCACATCTTGGGCCCAGGTGTTCAACGACCCCGATGGCGACGGGAACGGCACGTGGGGCACCAAAGAGACGAAGACCGATATCCTGCAGGAATATGACGTGATTTGGGGCCAGGCCGTCCTCACCGTTCAAACCACCGTTTCCGATATCCACAACCCCGATGGGTCCACGGAACGGCAAACCATGACGACCGTATACCGGTATAACGCCCAGGGCATCCTGATCGGCGCGGAGGGCCATGGGACCTTCAGCAGCAACGACGGCAACGGCTCCACCACCACCGGAACCATCCACCAGACGTTCTACATCCTCTTCGGCCAGGCCGTCGTGGCCACCTCCACCACCACGTCCGACTCGAACGGTCCCGACGGGTCCAGTCATTCCGTGGTCACGGTCACCTACACCTACGACAGCCTGGGCCGGCTCACCGGCGCGTCGGGTTCCGGCACGGTCAACGGAATGAGCATTGATGACGATGGAAAGGGGTCGGATTACTCCGGCGACATCCAGCAAACCTACATCATCGAGAAAGGCCAGGCGCTGATCAAGACGTCCACCACCACGACGAACTCCTCCGAAACCGAAGACGGCATCACCACCAATACGACCACGGTGATCACGGTGACCTACACCTACGACTCCAACGGCCACCTCATCGGCGCGGAGGGGCACGGCACCATCGAAATCACCGGCGGCGGAACAACGACGGGATCCGGGGAACTGCCGGTCTATGAGACGAACGAAGACGGCTCGGTCAAGAAGGATGCGAATGGGAATCCGATTATTAAAAAGGATGCGAACGGCAAAGACATCTATCTTTCTTACACCTATACACGGCGAACGACAATTCGCGGGGACGGGACGATCACCCAGAAATACGGCATCTTCAACGGCCAGGCGAAAATCATTTCCTCAATATCAGTGGTTAACGGCACGACGAGTTCCGTTACCGACAGCGACATGCTGAATGAAAACAACGTCCCCACGCATCGGAAAGACTGGTCCGATACGACTTGGGGCAGTCGGACCGTCACGACCTACACCTACGATTCGAACGGCCGGCAAACCGGCAAAGACGAAAGCAAGGATTCCTGGAGCACGACCAACACGACCAGCCACGTCTGGACGGACGACGGGAAATTGAATTATTGGCTGGACAACGGCAAGCTGCGTTACGGGGCCGTGGTGGGCGGTGTCCCCCTCAACGTGGATGAGGTGAATAAGATCAACACGGATGCCGCCGATCTCGGCGCATGGGTGGGGGGCATCGACGTCGACCCGGAAACCGGAGCATTCCTGGTGACCTTCCAGTTCTTTAGAGCGCCGCAAACACCTGGACAGCCTCTCGTTTCGAGCGGGGAAGACGACACGAGCACGCAATCCATCGGATCCATCACCGTGTCCTATGGAACGGTGACTTCAGGGGTGCTCGCCGGAGCGCCGGCCGGCACTGCGCC
>JACQPF010000327.1 GCA_016207625.1 Elusimicrobiota bacterium
GATCCCATCCGGTTGAAGAACCTGCTCCACAAAGCCGAAAAAACGCTCTTGGCGCGAGGAACGCGCCCCCCAGACATCCAGGATTTGCTGGCCCCGGCTTACCATCTGGTGGACGAGAGCCTTTTCTGGCGATTCCAAAACGACGGGTTGGCCCTCTTCCTGGCTCCCGGGGACAGCCATCATTACCGGCTCCCGCTTCGCCTTGAAGAAATGGTCGTGGTCAACGACCGCTATTACATCAAACCCTTGCTGCCGCTGCTGACGGACGACGGCCGTTATTACGTCCTCTCTCTCAGCCAGAAGAACGTGAACCTCTACCAATGCACCCGCGACAGCATCCAGGAAACCGATCTGGGGGACACCCCCAAAAACCTGGAGGAAGCGCTCTCCTATGACCTCGCGGAGCGCCAACTTCAGTTCCACACCGGATCTTCAAGCCGGAGGGGAGAACAACCGGCCATCTACCACGGCCACGGACTGGGGTTGGATCAGGCTCGTCACAAACAGGAAATCCTGCGGTTTTTACAGAAGGTGAGCGATGGAGTGCGCGATCTCTTGAAGGACGAGTCCGTCCCCCTCGTCTTGGCGGGGGTGGGATACCTGCATCCCCTCTATCGCGAAACGAACAACTACCCGCATCTCTTGAAGGAAGGCATTTTGGGAAGCCCTGAGGGCCTGCGGCCGGACCAATTGCTGAGGAAAGCCTGGGAGATCGTTCAACCGGAATTCGAGGGCAAACAGCGCCGAACCGCGGAACGATACCGGCAATGGGTGAATACGGACCGGGTCTCGCAGGACATCCGGGAGATCGTTCCCGCCGCCCATCAAGGGCGCGTCGAATCGCTTTTCGTCGCCCTCGGCGTGCAAAAATGGGGCCTCTTTCATCCGGCCGACCGGACGGTGGAGTCGTTGAACAACGCGGAACCCGGCGCCGAAGACATGCTGAACTTGGCGGCCCAGTTCACTCTCATGAATGGGGGAACCGTCTATGCTGTGAAACCGGAGGATCTCCCCCTCCCAGGAGCAATGGCGGCATGTTTCTTCCGCTATTAGCCGACAACCCCGTTAGGCACTAGGCCGCCGCCCGACGATCAAGGAGACCACGAAAACAATGAGGAACACGTAAAAAAAGATCTTCGCAATGCCGGCCACCGTGCCCGCTATGCCCCCAAACCCCAAAACGCCGGCCACGATGGCCACCACAAGGAACAACAATGACCAGGACAACATAGGGTGCCTCCTTCTCTACTGCCAGACGCGCCTTTCCCGGTGCCCCTCGCGGACGTTGCAGGCGATGCAGGACGTGTTTTCGAAGAGGAGCTCGGACAAGCACTGGCTGATCGCCGCCCGGATCCGGTCCTTCAAGACGGGCCTTCTTTGGACGGAAACGCTGAAAAGGCTTCTGACGCGCCGGAGCATCAGGAACGACAACGCACGGACCACGCCCTCCGCGTCCCGATGGGTCTCCAGCAGGTAAAACGATTCGGGATCGTCTTCTTCCTCGAAGCGGTCTCCAAGGACGGATTTCGCGCCGGCGGCGCATCGGTCCGACTCCCCGCAGCCTTTATACCGAACCAACCGGGTCTTGAGCGCGTCGCGAAAAACGATGTAAAGTCCCGGCCAATAATGCGGGTCGATGGCGTTCAGCTCGGGCATTTCCTGCAGGGTTCGCCAAACCGAATGCGTCAAGTTTCCGACGATGTCTGATGGTTTGCAATAATTCGGAGTCCGGACCTGGTAGACGTAAAGTTGCCTCTGGCTCATCACGGGCATAACCTTTGCCTCCCAAGGGAAATCGGATGGGACATCCCCTCTCTTATACTTTACAAAATATCACACTCAAGGAAGACGTTATCGGTAGGCGTAAAGGATGGCGTAGAGGATTCCGATCACCAAGCTGAATCCGATGGTCAGGGCGACCCAGGCGAGCACTTGCACCGTCCGCACCACAACGGGCGGGAACGGCTCCGCGATGTATTTCTCAAGTTCCCCCTTGGCCACCAGGGCCTCGTATTCCTCCGGGCGCTCGCGCCGAAGCTCCTCGACGGACATGCGCCCCGTGAAGACGACCAGGTCCATGGGGAACCTGTCGGGCCTCAGGTGAGTGTTGAAGAAGTGGATCGTGAAAATGAACCCCGTCGCCAGGAGCGCCTCGTCGCTGTGGATGATGGTGGCGACGTTGATCAGCCAGCCGGGGATGAGCCGAGTCACCGCCTCCGGGAACCAGAGCATGAGGCCGGAGGAACCGATGATGGTCACGCCCCAAAACACGGCGAAATAGTCGAACTTTTCCCAGTAGGTCCATCGGCCGAAACGGGGACGCTCTCCCAAACCGAGATACCATTTGACGGTACCGATGAATTGCAGGAGATCTTTTTTACTGAAGAGCATGGAATCCGGGCCCAGGAGCATGCTTCGCCACGTCCCGTATTCTTTCCGCTTGCGGCGCACCAAATCCCACAGGTGGGTGAAGAAAACGCAGAACATGATCACGGCCGCCGTTCGGTGGATATACCCGGCCGTTTCAAATCCTCCCAGCGCGCGGGACAACAGGACCGCCCAGGGCGTGTATGAGAATTTCAGGGTCATGCCGGTGAGGGCCAACGTGATGAAGCTCACCATCATGGACACATGCAATAAGCGGTTGAGGCGGGTGAAGCGCACGAAATATCTTTCCTTCGGATTGAAGGGCTTGGGAGGGTGCGCGCGCCGGATTTGGAACGCCCGGGGGATCCACAGCAGGGTGTGCAACCCTCCGACGGCGAACGTACCGATGAGCAGGGCGGTCATCCCCCAAAACGTCCAAAAGATCCAAGGGTATTTCCGGGGGTCGTGGTGCGTGGCATGCGTGAGATAGCCCGCGAAGCGCCGCGTCGCCGAGGGGTGGCACTTGCGGCAAGTCCCGATGATGTTCTCCCGGCTCAAATGGGAGCGGGGATCGCCGTTGGGGTGCACGTCGTGGGCGCCGTGGCAATCGTGGCATTTGGCCGTCTTGGCGTAGCCCAGTTGGGACACCTTTCCATGGTAGGTTTCAAAATAGGTGTTCGCCACCTCCAGATGGCAGCGGCCGCAGC
>JACQPF010000351.1 GCA_016207625.1 Elusimicrobiota bacterium
AAAGGATGGTTGAAGATGTTCTTTTTTGTATTGATCGCGGGCTTTTTCCAAACCGCTTGCATGAAGAAGAACGTGCGGAAAACGGAAATCAGTCCGGAGGAGCCCGCGAATCAGGCCCTCGCGCCGGTGGAGGGAAGCGGAACCAGCGCGGTGGAATTGGGAGAAGAGTGGGCTTCCATTCCGCAGTTGATGCCCGTTTATTTCGACACGAATAAAACAGACCTGCGCGACGATGCCCGAACAGCTCTCAAGCAGAACGCCGAAGTCATCAAAGCCGTCTTGCGGCAGGTGCCTTCCGCTCAAGTGCGGATCGAAGGCCACTGCGATGAGCGGAACACCCTTGAATACAACTTGGCCTTGGGGGAGAAGCGGGCGCTGGCCATAAAGAGCTTCTATTCCGCCCTGGGGATCGGTAAAAAGACGTTGGAGACGATCTCTTATGGTGAAGAAAGGCCCGTCTGCCAGGAATTGAACGAGAATTGCTGGGGAAGGAACCGTCGGGGCGCGACCACCGTGCGATCCGCATCGGGTCCCGCGCGGATCACTATGCAACGGTAGACATACCTTTTGTTATGATGGAAAGATGGTGAGAATCGAAAGAAGAGTCTCTTCCGTTCCACGGGCAAAAGCGCGGTTGGGCGTACGGCTTCAGGCTGTCAGAATTTTGTCCCTGCCGGAACCGGAGTTGGCGCGGCTGATCGCTGAATGCGAAAGCCATCCCCTGTTCGGGCGGCTTCGCCGTTACATCCGGCGGATTCAGTTCATGAACGCTCCCGTCTGGCCTCTGGTCAGCCGGGCTGTGTCCGCGAATGCGGCCGAGAGCGGAATTCTGGAAATCTCTGATTTCCCGGACGAGGTGGCGCTCATCCAGCGTATCGGACAGGAAAACTTCGAACGTTACTTCATTGAAGAAGAGGAGTCTTCTCTGGCCGCGGCCGCGCAGAACTGCGGCCTTTCCCTCAACGAGGCGGACCGGATCCGGCGCTTCGTGGACATGGCCTGCCTCCGGGCGTCCGAGCCGAGACCTGTTGAATGGGGCTCCGTCCCCGGGGAGGTTTACACCTGCGTCGGACGCGTGGCTTGGGACGGGAAGGAGCCGTCGCTCGCCTGGGTGTTGCCCCATTTGGCCCGGAGCCGGTACGAGATAAACCGCGAGGGGGTGAAAGAGTTCACCCGTCGCGGCGGCCTGGCGAAGGCGGAGCGCCCCGCCCTGGAGAACCTTCTTCGGACCCTGGATTGGATCAATCTACGGCAGAACACTTTTCAGAGGCTTTTGGCGTTCTTGATGAAGACGCAATCTTCCTTTATCAAGACGGAGCGCCGGTTGGATTTGACGGTTCTTTCCCAGGCGAAGGTGGCGAGCGCGTTGGACGTTCATCCAACAACTGTTGGGCGGATCATCCGGGGGCGAAGTCTCTTGGTCCCGCGGGGCGGGGAAGTCCCCCTGGCGGAATTCCTCCCGAACCGGCGGCGAAGGGCCGAGTGGGCGATCCGGGAACTGGCCCATGAAAAACGGAATTGGACGGGCAAATCCCTGGCGGGCAGGCTGAGCACGCAATACGGAATCCGGTTGTCCCAGCGGACGGTCAATCAGTACCGGCGGAAAGCGATTTTGAGGGAGGGAAGAAAATGAAAGGGTTGGAGCGGCTGAGGTCGTTCAGCGTCGTTATAACGGCCGGTTTGGCCTTCAGCGCATTGATGGGGCTCCTGAATTTTCTCACCGGCGCGAGGCTTGATTTCTCGATTTTCTACCTGATCCCCGTGGCCTTCGTGTCCTGGTTTGCGGGCCAAAAGCCGGGGTATCTGGTTTCGCTCGTCTGCGTGGTCCTCTGGTTTTCCTTCGATCATATGATATTGTCCGATGTCCATGCCTTTGACGGCTTCAACGCGGTCGTGCGGTTCCTGGTTCTCGGGCTTGTGGGTTTTTTACTGTCCAAGCTCAAAGCCATGTGGGAGAAAGAAAAGGAACTGGCCCGATTGGACCCGTTGACGGGAATCGCCAACAGCCGGCATTTTTTCGAGCTGGCGGGATGGGAGATCAACCGGGCGCGGCGTTACATCCGCCCATTGACGCTGGCGTATTTTGATCTGGACAACTTCAAGTCGGTCAACGACCGGCATGGCCATATGGCGGGGGATGACTTGCTGGGGATTGTTGCGCAAACAGCGCAGTCGCATGTGCGCAAAACCGATATTGTCGCTCGGCTGGGCGGGGACGAATTCGGGATTCTTCTGCCCGAGACGGGCCAAAAATCCGCGGAAAAGGTCATAGCGAAGGTGCGGGAGGAGCTTCTCGCCTCGATGCAGGATCATGGTTGGCCCGTTACCTTCAGCTTCGGCGTTGTGACTTTCGCCTCTCCGCCGGAGTCCGTGGATGAGATGATCGATAAGGCCGACGCGTTGATGTACGCCGCGAAACACAACGGAAAAAATCAAGTCCGGCAAATCGTGCTGGGAGACCGTGTTCCTTTTTCCAAGTAATCGGAGGACAGCAAAAGCGTGGCGTTAATAACGGCGGGGTTCAACGTGTTTCTCCGAGGAGTGGCGGCCGGACTGGTGATGGGCCTGCCGGTGGGGCCGGCGGGACTGTTCTGCCTCAGGCTCATGCTTCGGGGAGAGCGGCGGCTCGGCATGGCCGCCGGCATGGGAGTCGCCACAGCCGACGCCTTGGCCGCGTTTCTCGTCGCTTTCGGGCTCCAGGAAACGGCGCCGATGCTGAACTCGCATTCCGCATGGATCCACTTCGCCGCGGGACTTTTTTTCTGCATCATGGGCGTCCGGCTCGTCACGATCCATCCGGACCGGGCGCGCGTCCCCCGGGGCGCTGTCCACCCGATGATGGCCTATTTTTCCGGATTTCTCATGACGATCGGGAACCCTGTTTCCTTCTTGTCCTTCGCGGCTGTTTTCGTGGCTTTGAAAATCACGAAGCTGTCTTTCGTCCCCGCTTCAACCCTGGCATTGAGCGCAGGAGTTTTCGCCGGCTCCATGGCCCTGTGGCTGGCTCTCTCTTTTCTTCCATCCCGCTCACACCGCGGCCATCCTTGGTTGTATTGGGTCGACCAAGTCTTGGGTGCGGCGATGCTCATTTTCGGGCTGGTCAGCTTAATGCAAGGGTGATGCCATGAATTTTTGGGTTTGGGTCAAATGCAGAATCGTAGGGCGGCATGAGTGGGTCCGAAGGCCGCGCGGTCGTTATTCGGGACCCAAAACGCATCGGGACAAAAGACAGGTTTTCGCCGGAACTCTTTTTGTTTGCCGGATTTGCGGAGAGGAATGTTTTGTCTGGGATCGAGGAGGAAGCGCATGGCCTTGAAAGCGCCGGTGAAAAAGAAAAACCTCCGCCGTCTCCAGCTGAGGTCTGTTTGGTCCTGCGTTGCGAACCTTTTGAAAATTATTCGGGCTGTCTTTTTCCGTCGATCTTTGTCGTTAGGTAATTATGCACCAACGTCCCCTTGCCCTTGCCCCTTGCCACACCCGCCCCATTCGGGGCACC
>JACQPF010000352.1 GCA_016207625.1 Elusimicrobiota bacterium
GGAACCCGATCAAGCGGATCATCAGCAGGGTTCCAAAGCCGTGCCGTTGGACGAACGTCGTGCCCATTTTCGCTTGATGCCGCTGAATGAACCGATGCAAAAAAGCCCAGCGCATCTTTTTCGCCAAAAGGAACGCCCCGCTCGCCCCGAGCATTTCCGCCGTATAATTGCACGCCAGCCCTCCCCAGAACCCGAAGAGGATTCCCCCGGTAATCGGAAACAGGCTGATGGGAAAAGCGAAACAGGCGCTCGTGTAAACGCTTATGAAGGCGACGGGGGACCAAGGGTTCCCCTGCATGGCCGAAACGAAATGGACGAACCAATCCAAGACCGGATTCATCGACCGGCGGGATGGTCCGGGGCGCTTGTATTTTCCGGATCGAGGAGCGGGCCTGAAACCCAGCCGATGAGGAACGTGAGGATCGTCCCCCAGATGACGAGCCAGCTCCAGCCGAGAAGGAAGATCTTGAATTCGGACAGGAGGAGGAGGGTGAGCATGCCGGCGGCGCTCAGCGTCATGGCCAGGAGGTTCCCCCGGTTGCTCCGCCTTTGGGTCAGCAGGCCCAGCAGGAAAACCCCCAGCAACGAACCGAAGGTGACGCCGCCGATCTTGAACGCCAGCCACAATATTTTCTCAAAGAAGCTGAAACCGAAAGCGAGGAGAGCCAGGATCGCGCCGAACCCGACGACGCACCACCGCGAGATCCGCAGATCCTTTTGGTCGGAATCCGGTTCCGGCCGCCGCCCGAGCAAGGAGCGGATGGGCCGCAAGACATCCGTCACGAAGGACGTGGCGAGGGACGCCAAAGGCGAGTCGATGCTGGCCAATACGATGGCGGAAAGGAGCAACCCGCGCAGGAGGGGCGGCATCACGTGGCCGATGAAATGCGGGAAAATTTTATCCAGCTTGTCCGGAAGGGCCAACCCCGGGTTCTGCGCGTAGAACACGTACAAGCCCGTCCCGATGCACACGTATGTCGACAAGACGAGGAGGCTCAAGGGGATCGTGAGGGCCATGGTCTTCTGGCTTTTCTTCCGGGTTTCCACAGTCAGGAGGCGCTGCATGAGGTCCTGGTCAGTCCCGAAGGCGGCCATGGAGCCGAAGAGCCCGTTCAGTATGGCCAGCCAAAAAATGTTGGGGCTCGAAAGGATCCGTTTCCAGAAATCGGCCTGGGCCAGGGACGGGCCCCAATCGACCACGTCCAGCTTCCCGGCGGAGCCGGCCACCTGGAGGACGGCGGGAAAACCTCCGTCGATCTTTGAAAGCAGGAAACAAACGGTGGCCAATCCCCCTCCCAAAAAGACGAGGGCTTGAAGGACGTTGGTCCACACGACGGCTTTGATCCCTCCTAGCCAGATGTAAACGACGCTGACGACGGTGAAGAGGAGGATGGCGGGCACGATGTCCCACCCGAGGAGGACCGACATGGCCAGGCACGCCGCCATCAGGCGCACGCCGGACCCGAGCAAGCGCGTGACGAAGAAGAAAACGGACGCCGTGATCTGCGTGAGGGCGCCGAACCTCGCGCCGAGGAATTGGTAAATCGTGGTGCAGTTGAATTTATAGAAGGCCGGGATGAACAAATAGGCGATGATGAGCCGCGCGGCCGCAGAGCCGATGAAGAACTGCAGGTACTGCCAGTTCTCCATGAAGGTCGTCGCGGGAACCGAAATGATGGTGACGGCGCTGACTTCGGTGGCGACGAACGAAAGGCACGCCGCCCACCAGGGGACACGGCGGCCTCCGAGGAAGAACTCACCCGTCGAGGTTTGCTGTCTCGAGAAGAAAGCGCCCACCGACACCATCGCCAAAAGCAGGAAGCCCAAAACGCTGAAGTCCACCCACGTCAGCAGCGTGCCGCCGGAAAACCAGGTCATTTCTTCCACCCCACCGACTGAGCCTCTCCTTCGGTTTTCCACAGCTTTTGATAGGTGAAGTAGGCTTTCTTAAGCTCCCGCAGGAAAGGGCTCATTTCCCCGTCTCCCTGGCCGGCCAAACCGAACCATTCCTCGTGGGAGTTCTTATCGGGGAAGTTCATGGGGAAGGTGGCGTTCGTCGCTTGAGAATTCCAGGCGTTGTCCCGAGTGTCTTTCCACCATTCGTCCAGCCATTCAAAAGCCATTCCCCCCAACGCGTTCCCTTCCCCGGCTTGGCCGGCGAAGTGGGAGGAGATGTCTTGCCAAGCGGTTCTGTGATACGCTTCTTGCGCGTCCTCATCCGGCCCGCGGCCTTCCCAATAAGAATCGCAGCCGTATTCCGTGATGAGGACCGCCCTGTCGAATATGCTTTTCGATTGCGCCCAGAGGGAGCCAAAACCCTCCGGCCCTCTGTAGCTATTGACACCGATGAAGTCCAGTTCGGGCGCGTGTTTCGCATAACTGTCCAGGAGACCCAATTCCACGTTGCCCACGCCGACGGGATGGTGGGGGTCGCTCTTGTGAATCCAGGCGGCCGCTTCATTTAACAGAGACGCATAGGCTTCTGGGTAGAGGGAGGCGTTGGTCCGCGTCGCGTTGACACCCGTATACGCGATGGGCATATTGTTCTCGTTGCCCAACACATAGGCCAGGAGCCACGGTTCATCTTTGATTTGCCCAACCAATTCCCGAACGGCTTTCATCATGCTCTCGCGCTGTTCGTAGTTGCGATAGTCCGTTCCTTCGTGCCATTCCGCCCCTGAATGCACGGTGTAGGCGCCAAAGGGCTCGCAGACGATGACGTAAATACCGTAGGTCTTATGCAGTTCGCGCAGCAAGGGAAGATGAAAGGGTTTGTCGGCCATCAACCGGATGGTGTTGACCCCCATGTCGTGAAGCAGTTTGAAGTCCCCCACGACCGGCTCGCCTTTCTCTCTCCGGCCGTCGTAGTTCTTGTCGACCCACGTCTCGTAGGCGATGTCGTTCAGGCCGTTGTTGTTTTCGTCGGCGGTCATCCAATCCCAATAGGCGTGGTGCTCGCCCACCTTCGTGGGCATGTAGGAAACGCCCTTCACCACGAAGGGCCGGCCGTCCACCTGAAGCCCCCAATGGCCATTGGAGTATTTCACGCAAGCCACCCGCCCGTTCCTGCGCTTTTCCACCTTCAGTTTCGTGACGTCGGTTTGAGCCATCTTCCGGTCTTCTTCCGTGTATTTCACGAAACGGCCGGGCGTGACGGCGACTCTATTGACCGAGGGGTCGCCGTTGACGGCGGCCTCCGTCCGCACGAACGCGCCAGAGAGCTTCAACCCGATTTCAGGATGCCGGCGGGTGAGGTTCAATATGGCGTCCCAGGCGGCGGGGGCGATCAACCACGTGAAACCGCCGTCTTTAGACCAGCAAAAAGATTTCGGATAGAGGACCATGGCCGCCCGGTAGGCCTTAAGCGCATGAACGTAATGGCCCGCCGCTTCCAGCGTCCGCCCTGTAAAAAAGAGCCGTGTTCCCGGATCTTCCCTTGCCGCCGTCCAAGCGAAGAAATCGATTTGAGGATGCCCGCTGTCGAGGTGCTCCCAATGCGATCCGGAGAGCTTCCCGCGTTTCTTCAATTTCATGAAGAGGGGATCCTTGGCGGCGTCGGTGTTCGGGTCTATGCCCAGGCCCGAGGCCTTCGCCAAGCCTTCCGCATCTTTGATGACATACTCGTAATCGAACGTGCCGACGCCCTTATAGCTTCCGTATCTTTCATAGTCCACGACCGGTTCCGTTCCGGAGTTGCTGATGGGAAAGGCCGTTTCCTTTGAGGCTGACGCTCCCGTGAAAATCAACAAGGCGAAACTGAAAACAATGAAACCCCTCATCATGACAAGCTCTCCCTCGCTATCTTATTGATAAAGCAAAAACGTTTCGCGCAGCCGGTGAAACTCGCGGGCGCTCGCGTGCAGCCTCTCCAAAATCGGTTCCGCCGATGTCCCGGACGAGAACAAGGCCTCGAACTCCCTGGTGCCGACCATGCGGGGCATTTCCTCCCAGCGGGGCTTGAACTCCGCCGGGTGCCTGTCCCGGATCAGGCAGGCGGCGTGGACGACGATGTCGGTGGGGCGGATTTTTTCGGGATTCGTCACGATCACCCTCACGCCGCTGCAATCCTCATTGACATACCGGTCCTTCTGCGGCACAAACCGTTCCGCTTTGAACCGCACGCCGGGCAAATGTTTCTTGTTCAGTTGCTTAGCGATCTGCTTCCCGTCCATCCAAGGAGCTCCGAAGATCTCAAACGGGCTCGGGGTCCCCCGGCCCACGGAGATGTTGGTGGACTCAAAGACCCCGATGCCGCTGTAGAGCAGGGCGGCCAGGGGCGTGCGGATGTTGGGGGAAGGCGGAACGAACTTCAAGCCCGTCTGTACCCATCCCATATCCCGTTTCCACCCGTTCACGGGGACGACCCGCAGACGGGCGTTCAACGCGGCCTTCTCATTGTGCCATCGCGCCAATTCTCCCACCGTTAAACCGTGGCGCGTCGGAATGGAGTAATAGGCCGTGAAGTGACGTATGGAACCGTCCAGCATTTCCCCCTCGACGACGGCGCCTCCGATGGGATTGGGCCGGTCCAAGACGATGAACTCAATGCCCGCCTTGGCGGCTTCCTCCAGGGCATACCCCATCGTGGTGATGTACGTGTAAAAACGGGTCCCGATGTCCTGCATGTCGAAGACAAGAGCGTCGAGGCCCTTCAGCATATCCGCCGTCGGCCTTTTGGTGTCGCCATAGAGACTGTAGATGGGGATTTGCGTGCCGGTGTAGGACGTGTCCGAGACACGCCGCCCATGCTCGATTTGCCCGGAAAAACCGTGCTCGGGCGAAAAAATGGCCGCGAGCGTGACGCCCTCCGCGTTCTTCAGCAGCTCCACGGCATGCACGCCGTCGGAATTTACCCCGGTGTTGTTGGTGATCAACCCGACGCGCTTCCCCCGCAGGGAAGCGAAACCTTCCGATTGCAAAACGTCCAGCCCAGTCCGGACCCCCGCGATGGCATTCCCAAAACACGTCAACAAAAGAAAAGACAACCAAAACGTTTTCAATCGCTCAGCGCTTTCCCGAGGAACCCGTCATGACGATCCAATAAATTCCGCGCGGCGGAAGGGGACAGCTTTCTCCTCGCCATGAGGATGGCCACCTTCACCCGGCCGCCCGCCCTTTTGAAGCAATCCATCGCTTCTTCTTCCGTCGCGCCGCCCAAGGCTTGAACGAGCCTGAGCCCCCGGGCCGTCAACTTCCGCGACCGCGGCTGAAGGTCCACCATCCAATGCCCCCAAACTTTTCCCAGGCGGACCATGGACAAAGTGGTCAACATGTTTAGTATCATTTTAGTGGCTGTCCCCGCTTTGAGTCGGGTGGAGCCCGTCAGGATTTCCGGCCCGGTCTTCGGGGCGATCACAACGTCGGCCAGGGCCTTGAGAGACGATTGCGGGTTGCACGTGACGAGGATGGTGCCGGCCTTCCGTTTCCGGGCCGCCGTGAGGGCCGAGAGGGCGAAGGGCGTGACACCGCTGGCCGCGACTCCGACGACGACGTCTCCCGGTTTGACTTTTTGGCGGACGGCCTTTTCAGCCTCCAAAGCACGGTCTTCGGCCCCCTCGCGGGAGCGGAACACGGAGGACGCGCCGCCGGCCATGACGGATTGAACGAGGCCCCGAGGGGTGTTGAACGTGGGCGGACATTCCGCCGCTTCCATCACGCAGAGGCGGCCGCTGGTGCCGGCGCCGACGAAGAACAATCGGCCTCCGCGCCTGAGGGACGGCGCTATCAGATCAACGGCTTTGACGATGTCCCGGCGGACTTGGGAGATGGAGGAGGCGATTTTCGCGTCCTCCCGGTTCATGAGGGCCACAAGCTCTGCGACGGGAAGGCGGTCCAAGCCGCGGGACTTCGGGTTGGGTTGTTCCGTGGGAAGCTTGGCGTATCGACTCAACGATTTCATTGTTGTAGCATAACACTTTCTTTATCGGCGCGTCCACATGAGGTGTTCTTAATGATTTTGGAAGAAATCATCGGTCAAACGTTGGTTTTCGGGATCCCGGGCACGAAAGCGCGCGCGGAGGACGTCCGTCTTTTCCGCGAGACCAACGCCGGCGGATTGATCCTTTACCGGATCAATTTCGAGTCGCCGGCGCAGATCCGCCGGCTCGTGACCGATCTGGAGGAGGCCCTCGGCCGGCGTTTGCTCGTGACGGTGGACCATGAAGGCGGCCGCGTGATCATGTTTCGCGACGGCGTCACGATTTTTCCCGACAACCTGACCTTCGGCGCGGCCGGGCGCCTCGAAGACGCGGAGAGGCATGGCGAAATCGAGGCCAAGGAATTGCGGCGGCTCGGAGTGGACGTGAATTTCTCGCCCACCGTCGACGTGCTCACGGAAGGTTACAGCCCGAACATCGGCATCCGCTCCTACGGCCGGGATCCGGCCGTCGTGGCCGGCATGGCGGCGGCCCGCATCCGGGCGATGCAAAGAAACGGCGTGAGCGCCTGCGCCAAGCATTTCCCTGGGCTCGGCGCCGCGTCTTTGGACCCGCATCTGGACCTCCCGGTGATCCCCTCCACATGGCGCGACGTGCGGCGCACGCATCTCCCGCCTTTCTTGAAGGCCATGGACGCGGGGGTCGATGTGATCATGTCTTCGCATCCGCTTTATCCAAAACTGGACCCCGCGCCCAAAACGCCCGTGACGTTTTCAAGGCGGCTGATCACGGACCTGTTGCGGCGGGAGCTGAAGTTCGACGGCGTCATCTCCAGCGACGACCTGGAAATGGGCGCCCTTCGGAAAATCTGTTCCATAGGGCGCGCCGCAGTCCTCACCGCGAAGGCGGGGCATGACCTCATCCTTTGTTGTCATGAGGCGGACCTGCAGAGGCGGGTTTATCAGGCGTTGCGGGACGCGCACATCGACGGAACGCTCGACATGCGGGAGCTTGAGCGCAGCGCGGAACGGATCCAAGCCCTCCGTGAGAAGAGGCCCCGACGGTTTTCCGCCGGCGCTCCGGCCGCCGACAAGCGCGGCGCGATCCTCGCGCGGGACGTCGCCCGGCGCGCCGTGACGGTCAAAGGAGCCGCCCTTCCGGAGTTGAAGCGGCTGGACAAAAACCGCCGTCTCTGCGTCGTCTTCCCCCGCCTATCCGATTTGGCCGGACGAATCATGATCGAGCGCGAATTGGAAAACGAGACCGCTTTTCTTGCCAGCTCGTTGAACCGCCTGCCGGCGCGAAAAACCATTGAGCTCGTCCCCATCGATCCCCGGAAAGAGGAAGCCCTCCGCGCCGTCCGTTTCGCCCGCGACGCCGACGCCACCGTGTTTTTTTGCTATGACGCGCACATCCATGCGGGTTGCCGCCGGCTCCTCATGGACCTGCAAAAAGCGTCTTCGAAGTTTATCCTCGTCCTTCTACGGGACCCCTATGATGAAGTTTTTGCCGCTCCCGGTACCTCCGTTGTGACGGCCTACGGGTCCCGGGCGTGCCAAATCCGGGCCTGTTTGGAAACTCTGTCTTTATGACCAGACCGATTTGCTCCATCGGGGTGGACTTTGGAGGGACGCACCTCCGCGTTCAGGGGGTGGACGATCGTGGGCACCGGGTGAAGAGGTTTGAGTCACCATCGATTCCGATGACCGAGCTTCCCGCCAGGCTGAAACGATTGTGGAAGGTTTGGGGCATCGTTGATTTGGGATGTTTGGCGGTGGGGTCCAAAGGCGTTTGGACGGCTGCAGAGCGGCGGGCGCTTGAAAAAAACCTGGAAGGGCTTGCCGCAAAAATCGTTGTGATGTCGGACGTGGAACTTGCGTTGGAAAGCGCGTTGAGTCCTTCAACCGCTTTGCCCGGAAAAGCGTCCGGGATACTGATCCTGGCGGGGACGGGCTCCATTGCATTGGGACGGAACCGGGAAGGGGCCGTCGCACGGGCCGGGGGGCTGGGGCCTGATAAAGGGGACCGGGGTTCCGGCTATTGGATCGGGAAGGAATACAGGCTCCGCAAAACCGACGGGAAACGTCATGGGGGTTTGACGGAGGTCAGGCGAATCGCGGCGCTGGCGAAAAGGGTCGTCGACGGCGCGTCAACCGACACGATTTGCCGCGAAATCATTCAGGAGGCCCACACCCATCTGGCGGACCTTGTTTTGGGATTAACGGGAAAGCTCAAACTTCCGGGGATTGTCCGGGTGAGTTGGGCCGGCGGGCTTTTCAAGAACCGGAGATTTCTACGTGGATTTCAGGAGGAGTTGACGCGGAAGACGGGAAAGAAACGGATTGTTTTCATTCCCCCCCGACAGGATCCGGCCACGGCGGCCGCGCGCTGGGGGAAGGATTTCATTCCCCTTAAGAACCCGGCCGCCCGGCGCTAAGTAGAGGTTATGAGAGCGAGAGATGTTTTTGGATGGCTTCCATCAACATCTCGAGCTCGAACGGTTTCTTGAGATAGCTCGTCGCCTGATAGGCCAAAACGCGCTGCACGCGCTCTTCGGTGGAAAAACCCGTCACAAGGATGATCGGGAGGTCGGCGTGTTTTTCACGGATGGAAATCACCGTGTCCAGGCCGTCCATGACGGGCATTCGCATGTCGGTGATGATCAGGTCCGGTCTTTCCTTCTCGAGGATATCCAGGGCCTCCAGCCCGTTGGGGGCCGTGAGGACGAAGAAGCCGCGTCGAGACAATTCGAAAGCCAAAAGATCCAAATACCCCGGTTCATCATCAATGACCAATATTGTTTTCTGCATTTTTCCCCTCTGAAGGCGATTCCCGGACATTTGCGAAGGGTCCATGACCGGCCCTCACACGAACCCTGCGTGATGGGTAACCTTTACTAAGATTATGATATGCGAAGGGCATTTTACGCATCTTAAGGAATTGTAAAGAAGTTGTAACATTTTTGAAGAAATTATGAATTATTCCGGATTTTTTTTAACCAAGAAATATAGGCGGCCGGGTTGCCAGAAACGTACGGCGAAGGCCTCCGCATCGGCTCCCGAACCCACGAAGAAATCCACACGGCCGGGCCCTTTAATGGCTCCCCCCTCGTCCTGGTTCATTGCAAAGCGTTTGACTTTCGGGTCACCGTCCGTCTCCATCCAGGCGAGGGCGCCTTTTGGAAAC